>CASFOM010000001.1 GCA_949296295.1 uncultured Alistipes sp.
CGATGGTCTATTCGGAAGGTCGTGTGATGGCATTCAACAACACCACACTCTATAACGGAGACAATACGGCGATGAAAGAGTATCCCATCGTACGGGTTTTCGACTGGGTGAAAAAGGTGCTGATGAACTATGTTCATGAGGTGGCGCTTGAAAACTGGGACCCCTATAACTCACCGAAGAACCTGAAAGCGAAGATACAATCCTTCTTGAATGACTATAAGGGATATGGCAACCTGTTCCAGAATTATGAAATCAAGGAACCTACCCAGGACCCTGTCACGAAACGGATTACATGCGACATCAGTCTGACTCCTTTCTATTCTGCCAAGAATTTCATCATCAAGGTATCGGCGGACAAGAAGGACAAGGACGTTCAGATGGCATAAATATCATTGAGTTTTTACATTAAAAAAGAGTACGATTATGGCAAAGACACCTGTAAAATTAGAAGTTGACGGCTATAAGGAGCGGGAAGTCATGATGATTAAATATGAATTTGATCAGGCAACGGATGTGGAAGGACAAATGTCGGGTATTCCCCGCGGCGGGAAGATAAAAATCCGGGTAAAGGCGTTGAATGACGGTACTCCTGATTTGCTGGCGTGGATGGTAGAACGGAATTTACCGAAAAACGGGGTGATTACGTTCCTGGAAACGAAGACGGGGAAGAATATGAAGACGATTAAGTTTACCAATGGTTACTGCGTGAATTTCGAGGAACGTTGGGAGGACAAGCAAGGTCATTTCGAAGAGATAGAAATCACCTGTCAGAAGATAGAGTTTGAATCTGTTGTTTTTGAAAATGACTGGGCTTAAAAATAAACGTAATGTCTAATTTAAACGGCTGAAAATAGTATGGCAGAAAATATAACACCGGTACAGTTATCGGTAAAGGATTTTGAGACAAGGGAAGTGATGATGATTGACTATACGTTCAATCAGGCTACCGACCGGGAAGGTCAGATTTCCGGTATTCCTCGCGGGGGACGCATCAATATACGGGTAAAAGCGATGAACGACGGGAACAACCAGTTGCTCCAGTGGATGTTGTCTCCGAATGATCCGCGGGATATCAAGATTACCTTTTCCAATACCATTGACGGTTCTACGATGAAGGAGTTGGAAGGGATTGCTTGTTATTGCGTGCATTATATGGAGAAATGGGAAGACGGTCAGGAACATTTTGAGGAGTTGCAGATTGTTTGCCAGGAGTTGAAGAACGGTCCAATCGATTTCCAGAATCCGTGGAAATAGGGGAGTGAGGAATTCAGAACTGTTTGATTTTCTTTCCGAATGATTGGACGGCTGTTCTTGTACGCTGTTGTAACCTGATGATATGAAGAATAAGGGGGGGGCAGCGGGAAAGAGCGTCAAAATGTCGGATGTGGTTTTTCAAGGAATAAAACAGATTCTCACTATCCTTATGAAGCAATAGGGGGGGAGATGTGAAAAGTTCATTTCACCCCTTTTTAGGGTTTGTCAGAAAGGATGAAGCAGTCATGGGATTCATTGGGAGAGAATTCTTTAGAAACTGTTGAAATTTATTTCGAACGATTTGAAGACGGTCTTTGTACGAAGGATGCGTAGAGAGACCATTGCCTGATGGAAAACCGGATTGAACCGGTTGAAAAGGATGACAAAGCATCAGAACGTAATTTTTTGTTCAGGAAATAAAAAACAGATTCTTAGCTTCTTCCGGTGATGTCGGATGTGTCGTTTCCCTTGCTGACAAACCTTTTTTGTTGATGCAAGAATAAAAAAAGAGCGGAATATGTCTTTATCTGCACGTTTATATATCGGGGATAATTTTTCCTCCCATTACACCAAGGAGTATCAGGTGGTTCGTTGTCGGGTCCGGGTGTCGAGAACTCACAACTCCTATATGCCGGATTCGGATCCCCGGTGCAAGGAAGTACGCTTGTCCGTCATCGTTCCGAACAAGGATGATTTGGAACTGTTTGAATGGTATATGGAGCAATCGAGCCTGTCAGGAAAGCTCGTGATTGATTTAAGCAATCAGGCGGCGAAATACGACGTGACGGAACGAACGTTCAAATTTGAGGAGGCGAAATGTTTTTCCATTGCGGAGACTTATGATATGGAATCGCCCTATCGTCATCTGTTGGAGTTGGGGATTATGATGCCGGAATTGGAGATAGATGAAGTAACTTTTCAATAAAAAACCTGTGAATATCATTTTACGATGAGTACTATTCCCACCTATACGAAGGCTTCCGTTTTTTTCGGAGATATTACGGATACGACGGTTTCCGTAACCAAAGAGGATGGATTTACCTTGCAGCAGTTCGGTTATGAATGCAGCAGACAACGGGATATGCTGGGTATGCCTTATGGACCGACGTTGATGTCTGTTCTCCGGATGACCGTTAAGACCTTGCCGGACGGCTATCTGAAGGAGCTGTACAAGCGACTGACGGAACAGAGTGTTTCGAGTTTTTCTATTGTCTTCAATGCGAGTTTCCGGCAGGAGCCGGATCATGTGTTGGATGATTACGATCAGGCTTTGGTCGTTACGGGATTTGTCATAGATGTCGGCGAGGATTATCATTCGTTTGAGCCACAGGATTGGAGAAGTTCCGCTTCTTCCAGTCTGATGATGACCCATATTGAATTTTTGTTGCAGTCGATTACCTATATGGGTACGAACAGTTATCAAAAGAAGTTGTATATCAATTATTAAAAGCGGGGAAAGGATACTCTTGTCATGAATAAGTATGAACTGACGATTAGTAATATTCTTGTTTCAAAAGAAACACAAAGCATTCATTTGTCCTACAATGACAAAGGGGGCTCAACGGACGTGC
>CASFOM010000002.1 GCA_949296295.1 uncultured Alistipes sp.
AAAGCAAGTTCACTTGATTTTTTTGCTGAGACGCATCCTGTATTCTCTAAATATAGTGAAAGTCGAACGTAAAGGAAAATGAATACGAAGTTTTTAAATTTTCCTTTACTGAAACGCATCCTGTATTCTCTAAATATAGCGAAAGTCGAACGTAAAGGAAAATGAATACAGAATTTTCAAATTTTCCTTTGCTGAGATGTATCCTGTATTCTCTAAATATAGCGAAAGCCAAACACAAGGAAAAATAAAAAAGAAGGTGTGACAAACCATAAAATTTGCCACACCTTCTCAGAGATGTATCGAAATGAGCAAGATGCAAAACATTGAGGAGAAAGATTACCTGAATTTACTCAGGTAAATGACAGTTCCTGATTCCGGAAATAATTACTACTGTCTTCCGTCGGATACATCACCTATACGGCCAAGAATCTCAATCAAGACCTGAATGGCCCCTCAAGGAAAGATACTCTTGCTCCCAACCAAGTTTTGATTCAATAAACAGATTCCTGCTACTGCCTTAGAAACATGGGGATTAATTTTCGAAAATCAAGCCTGCTCCGTCACTGTCCACACGAATCGGATGATCCTTATCTACTTTCCCTGACAAAATTTGCATGGAAAGCTCATTAATCAGATAACGTTGTAAGGTACGTTTCACCGGACGAGCCCCAAATTGAGGATCGTAACCCTCATGACTCAACCAATCTACCGCCTTGTCGCTTACTTCTATCGTCATGCCGTTATTGGTCAACATCTTCTGCAAGCCTTGCAACTGCAACAGAACAATCTGACGAACTTCCGACTGGGTCAATGGAGTAAACATAACAATATCGTCAATACGATTCAGAAACTCAGGACGGATGGTCTGCTTCAACAACTCATAAACCTCGTTACGCGTTTCTTCGATAACCTGGTCTCGATTCGATTCCGTCAATTTTGAAAAACGTTCATTTATGATATGAGAACCGATGTTCGACGTCATAATGATAATGGTGTTTTTAAAATCAACGGTTCGTCCTTTATTATCCGTCAATCGACCGTCATCCAACACTTGTAACAAGATATTGAAGACATCCGGATGCGCCTTTTCTATTTCATCCAACAACACTACGGAATAAGGTTTCCGACGTACCGCTTCCGTCAATTGACCTCCTTCTTCATACCCTACATATCCCGGGGGAGCACCTATCAATCGTGAGACAGAATGACGTTCCTGATATTCACTCATATCTATTCGTGTCAGCATCGTATCATCATTGAACAGGAATTCCGCCAACGCTTTCGCCAACTCCGTCTTCCCTACTCCCGTAGTACCCATAAAGATAAAGGAACCTATCGGACGACGCGCATCCTGCAATCCTGCACGACTACGACGAACGGCATTACTTATAGCTGCTATCGCATCTTCCTGACCTATCACTCGCTTATGTAACTCATCTTCCATGTGTAACAGCTTGGCCCGTTCACTCTCTAGCATCCGACTAACCGGAATACCCGTCCACCGAGAAACCACATCCGCTATATCTTCCGACGTAATCTCTTCCTTTATCAACATCGAACCCTTTTCACTATTCTTCTGTATTTCCTGTGTCAATCGTTCGATTTCTCCTTCTGCTTCCCGAATACGTCCATAACGGATTTCGGCTACCTTACCATAGTCATACTGTCGTTCCGCTTCCGCTGCCTGCAATTTCAAATCATCTATCAACTGACGATTTTTCTGTATCAGCTCTATCGTATCCTTTTCACTCTGCCATTTTGCTCGTAACGACGTCCGCTGACTGTTCAAGTCATCAATCGTTCGGGACAACTCTTCGATTCGTTTCTCATCCCCTTCCCGTTTTATCGCTTCCCGTTCTATCTCCAACTGTCGAACTTTACGGTCCAACTCATCTATCGATTCCGGAACAGAGTTCATCTCCATCCGCAACTTAGCTGCCGCTTCATCAATCAAGTCAATAGCCTTGTCCGGCAAAAAACGAGACGTGATATACCGATGGGACAATTCAACTGCCGCTATAATCGCTTCGTCCTTAATACGTATCTTATGGTGCTTTTCATACCGGTCCTTCAAACCTCGCAAGATGGAAATGGCATCTACCGTAGAAGGTTCATCAATCATCACCTTCTGGAAACGACGTTCCAAGGCCTTGTCCTTTTCAAAAAACTTCTGAAACTCATCCAACGTAGTAGCTCCGATAGCACGTAACTCCCCTCGTGCCAACGCCGGCTTCAAGATATTGGCCGCATCCATCGCACCATCGCCTTTCCCTGCTCCTACCAAGGTGTGTATTTCATCGATAAACAACAGAATCTCTCCTTCCGACGAGATAACCTCATTCACTACGCCTTTCAACCGTTCCTCGAATTCTCCCTTATATTTCGCTCCCGCAATCAATGCTCCCATGTCCAACGAATAAATCTGTTTGCTTTTCAGATTTTCCGGAACATCTCCATTGACAATACGGTGGGCAATACCTTCTGCAATGGCGGTTTTCCCTACCCCCGGTTCCCCTACCAATATAGGGTTGTTCTTCGTTCTCCTCGACAAAATTTGCAACACACGACGAATCTCCTCATCCCGACCTATTACGGGGTCCAATTTCCCGCTACGTGCCTGTTCATTCAGATTGACAGCATATTTCCCCAACGCATCAAACGTCTGTTCCGACGTCTGACTGTCTATACGGTTTCCTTTTCGAACCTCTTTGATTGCCGCCAACAAGTTGTTCATCGTTACTCCTGCATCTTTCAACAACTGTGCGCTTCCTTTCCCTTTCCTGAAAATACCTATCAGAATATGCTCGATGGAGATATATTTATCATTGAACTCTTTGGTGGATTCCAACGCGGTCTGTAAAACTTCCAAGGAATCCCGCGACAAGTATTGTTCTCCTCCCTGAACTTTCGGTTCTTTCTCGGACAATGCCGCCACTCCTTGTTCTATATTTGTTGTATTCACACCAATCTTCGCAAGCAAATAGGCTGTAAGAGAATCTTCTTCTTTCAGCATCGTATAAAGCAGATGACATGGCTCTACCGACTGATTCCCCAACGATTGGGCATAAGTAAAGGCCGATTGCAGCATCTCCTGCGCCTTAATGGTTAAATTGTTTGCATTCATATCTTTTATCTTCCTTTCTATTCCTGGATTCTCCGATTTCGGAAACCCGCTTTCGGAAAAATCCGTTTTTTGAAAATAGAAATAACAACGTATGTGCCAAAACGGAGAAAGAGACGCTTTGTCCGAAATTATTGACACCTTACCGTCAAACAGTCAGAGACTTATGTCGTTTTTTCCGATAGCAGAAAAAACGTCATGACGTTTTTGCAGCAAGGCCAATCAGGGAGGGGGAAACAGCAAGAAGACGATGAGCACTTCTTCACCGCATCATAAAACAGATACATCTTATTGAAAAGACACGATGTATAAAAAGAACAAAAAAAACGAGATATTTTATTCTTCCAGTGAATGAATGTCTTTATCTTTCCCTCCAAGACCTCTCAACAGGCATACTATTTGTCCGGGGAAGAATAAAACGGAACAATAAATATGACAATATGTCATCATGGCAAATCATTGTACTGATTTCAGAATTCAAAATCAAGAAGTTACTTAAGGAAACCTCCTTCCGGGAGGCTTATATCCTACCTTTCTGACTCATTGCAGGAAAGGAAACATAATGTTAAATCGGCTCTCCTCCAATTTAACCGACACAAAAACATCGGACCAAGTTTATTCAAGAAACAGATTATTAAAAATCTCCTGTCAAAAAAACGATTTTAAAAATTATGAATGCGAAGTCGATTCTTCCGAAATATCACAATGAGACGTACAATCACCACACGTCTTTCCTCCACAACCCGGCAAACCCTCCGGAGATTCTCCCCGCAAAAGCGCTTCTTCCTCCCGCATCTCCTGTGAGGCGCATTTCAATCCTCGCTTCTTCATCTCATCATTTTCTCCTACTTCCGACTGGAGGTCCCGGCCTTTCCGTATCTGGGTAATAGAAAGGCCCAATACCATAAACGCTACGGCTATGATGGCCACTAAAACTGTAAGAAATAGTATATTCATGCTCTATTTTTCCAAGAAATTATATTATGTTTGCAAAGATAACAACTTTGGTCGGATGAAAGACCTTTAACTGATCTTTTGAATTATGAAAATTGTCATTGCGGGAGCCGGAGAAGTAGGTAGTCACTTAGCTAAGATGTTAAGTTATGAATATCATGATTTAACCGTTATCGATGAAGATACCAAGCGGTTGGAGGAAATCGGAAACACTTCCGACATCTATACCATAAACGGTCGTTGCACCAGTTTTGATATATTGGAACGGGCAGAGGTAAACAAAGCGAATCTTTTTATCGCCGTTTGTCCCGATGAAAACATGAACATCATCGCCGCAACGCTCGCAAAACAGTTGGGAGCAAAAAAGACCATCGCCCGAATTGATAACGACGAATATTTGGCACCCAACAACAATGACGTTTTTATCAATATGGGGATTGACTATCTGTTCTATCCCGAAAAAATTGCCGCTGAAGAGGTTATCACTCTGTTAGGAAACACATCAACCTCTGAATATGTCAATTTCTCCGGAGGAAAATTGGCTTTGGTTGTATTCAAACTCAACATCTCATCCCCTCTGATAGATAAAACACCTAAAGAGGTGGTGGAAAAACAGCAACAACTACAATACAGAACCATTGCCATATCCCGTAACGGGAACACTATCATTCCCGGACCCGAAGAAATATTCAAGGAAGAAGACACTTTATACGTCATTGCCAAACACGATCATGTTAACGACGTCATGAGATTGTCCGGAAGCACCCGCGTAGAAGTAAAGCACATGATGATTCTTGGCGGAAGCACCATAGGACAGCGTGTCGCAATGGCCTTACAGGACCAGATGAACATCAGACTGGTCGATTACGATGCAGACAAGGCCAAACGGTTGGCGGAAATGCTGGATAATACCTTAGTCATCAACGAGGATGGACGAAATACGGAAATCATGATTGAAGAGGAACTCAGCAGCATGGACGCCTTTGTGGCTGTTACTGGACGTTCTGAAACAAATATCCTCGCCGCCATGCTCGCCAAACGAATGGGAGTAAAAAAGGTAATTGCCGAAATTGAAAACCTAAACTACATCAAATTGGCTGAAAGCATGGGCGTAGATACCGTTATCAACAAAAAACTGATTACGGCCAGCAACATATTCCGATTCACCATGAATACCGATGTACAAGCCATTAAATGTCTCAACGGGTGTGATGCGGAAGTATTGGAATTCATTGCAAAACCGGACAGCATAATCACAAAAAAACCGTTGTCTGAGGTCAAACTTCCCAACAATGCCATTATCGGGGGAGTGGTTCGTAGCGACAAAGTATTCATTGCCACCGGTGATACTGAAATAAAAGCATACGACAGAGTCGTCGTATTTGCCATGCCAGAAGCAATCTCCAAAGTAGGAAAATATTTCGATTAACATTCTAATTTCTACGATATGTCCATGTTCGAAGTACGGGGAGGATACCCGTTAAAAGGTGAAATTACGCCGCAAGGAGCAAAAAACGAAGCGTTACAAGTATTGTGCGCCGTACTCTTAACCTCGGAAAAAGTACGGATAGACAACATCCCCGATATCCTGGATGTTCACAAGCTCATTGAACTCCTCGGAAAATTAGGTGTAAACATTGAAAAACATGGCAAGGGAAGCTATACCTTTCAGGCTTCCAATATCAATTTCGAATACTTGGAAAGTGATGAATACAAAAACGATGTATCCAAACTGCGCGGCTCGGTAATGATTGTCGGACCCCTATTGGCCCGATTCGGTATCGGATACATTCCCAGACCCGGAGGAGACAAGATAGGTCGTAGAAGATTAGATACCCATTTCATCGGATTCCAGAAATTAGGAGCCTCATTCAGTTACAACCCCGATTCCGGTTTTTATTCCGTTGCTGCAAAACAATTAAACGGTTGTTATATGCTCCTGGATGAAGCATCCGTTACCGGTACCGCAAATATCATTATGGCGGCGGTCCTGGCTAAGGGAACAACAACCATTTACAATGCTGCTTGCGAACCTTACGTCCAGCAACTCTGTAAAATGTTGGTCAGGATGGGAGCTGAAATAGCCGGGATAGGCTCCAATCTTTTAGTCATAAACGGAGTGGAAAAATTGGGAGGAACCGCTCATTCCTTATTGCCCGATATGATTGAAGTAGGCAGTTTCATCGGCTTAGCCGCCATGACTCAATCGGAAATTACCATCAAGGAGGTATCTTTTCAAAATCTCGGCATTATTCCCCAACAATTCGAACGAATGGGAATACACTTCGAACAGCGGGGGGATGACCTATACATACCTCCTCACGACCATTATGAAATAGAAAGTTTCATCGACGGCTCCATCATGACCATTGCAGATGCTCCCTGGCCCGGTTTAACTCCGGACCTATTGTCCGTTTTCCTTGTCGTCGCTACTCAAGCCAAAGGAACCGTACTCATTCACCAGAAAATGTTTGAAAGCAGACTGTTCTTCGTCGATAAACTAATTGACATGGGGGCCCAAATCATTCTCTGTGACCCTCACAGAGCTACCGTAATCGGGCACAACCATCAACTCAGACTGAGACCTTCCGTAATGTCCTCCCCAGATATTCGGGCAGGAGTAGCCCTGTTGATTGCCGCTCTTTCCGCCGACGGAAGAAGCATCATACAGAACGTGGAACAAATCGATCGTGGATATGAAAATATCGATGGAAGATTAAATGCTTTGGGGGCTCATATCAGACGGATATGAGACTCTAACCTCCTTTAATCACCAACTAAAAAATTATTCCATTCCTTCAAAAAACAGCGGGGAATAGCGAACAAGACCTTGAACACCTGACAAGGCCCCAGGACGCAACTCTTTTACCATACAATACTCGTCGGGAACGTCAAAAGGAAAGCGTATTCCAAAATCGGATGCCTTTCTGTATCCAAATCTCGGATAATAATCCTTGTGTCCCAACAAAACCGACGATTCATAGCCCAAATGAAGGGCTCGAATATGTGCTATACGCAACAGCATACCGCCTATCCCCTGTCTTTGAAATCTACGTAAGACAGAAAGAGGGGCAACCCCTAAAGAAGGAACGGTTCCCGAAGAAGTTTCTATCCCTACCTGGGTCAGAAGGATATGACCAACAATCAAACCGTTGTCCTGTGTGGCCACCAAGGAAAGTTCCGGAATAAATACCTCCGACTGACGCAACCGGGATACTAAATAATGTTCCTGATGGTCGCTCATCTGCTCTGACTTAAAAGCATCCTTTATCAATCGGGAAACCGCTTCATAATCTTCCGGTCTCTCTTGCCGAATATGCACATTCATTTTCAATATCCCTTTACAAATACAAAATAACAAAAAAGATGGTTCATTCTCATAATAAGTAATTCCATTTAAATTATTTCAGGCAACAAGCTGCCTTGCAATACTCAGACAGGGGAACACCCAAAATCACAGACAGAACCTGGTTTAAAACCCACAACATATTTATAAAATTATTTAACTATATTCCCGAAATCAGCATATCTTTTTTAAAAACCACTTTTTTTTCATACCTTAGCTTCCAATTTATATTCTTACTTTTACAAAGTTTAAATACGGAAAAACAAAAAAAACTGAACCTGAACAACCATGAAAAAAAAGTCAACTTGTTTATTCTTCGAAAAAACAAAGAAGAAACTTGCCTGCTACAAAACAACGAAACAACCCTACTTCATTGGTCTCTGTTGCTCGGTCGCCCTAATCATATCGGGATGCAATACCACCAATGAATTGCAGAGAACCCTGCAAGGATACAATATCGTATGGGAAACCCCCAGCAAAAACGCCCTTGAATCCATGCCCGTAGGCGGAGGAAATACCCAATTGAACGCCTGGTGTGAAAACGGGGAGATACTCTTTTACATCGGAAGTACGGACGCTTATATGGACCACAGTCAAATGCTCGGTAAATTGGGACGTATCCGAATGAATTTTTCGCCGAATCCCTTTGAAAAGGAGTTCAAACAGGAGTTGCGGTTGAAGGAATCGGAAATGGTCTTCTCCGGAGAAAACGGCTTTCAACTCGTGTTATGGACCGATGTATTCCATCCTGTCATCCATGCCGAGATGAAAAGCAAAACCCCGGTAAACGTAACGGTAAATTACGAAACATGGAAATTAAATCAAGAATATACCAACGACGGGAAGATTGTTTTTGCGCACCGGAACAATGCCGAAGATCAAGGCCGCGAGAAAGCAATCGCAGAACAAAAAGCGGAACCTTTCCGGGATAAAATCCCCAATCCTTTGGCCAATCTGACGTCCGGTGGGATGATTCAGGCAAAAGGATTCATTCCTGCGGGAGAAGGAAACGGTACCTATATGGGAACACCATTCCGTTCCATCCAACTGAAAACGGAACATCCCTTGAAAAAGGCTGATATGAGAATTGCTCTCAGGATTGCCCAGGACGATTCTCAGGAGATCTGGAATGCCGAAGTGGAAAAGCTGCTTGCAGAGACGGAAAAAACCGCAAAAAAAGACCGGGAAGAAAGCCGTAAATGGTGGAATGAATTTTGGAACAGAAGTCATATATTTATCAATCCCTCAATCAATCCGGCAGAAGCTGCCCGAGCAAACGTCAAAACAGACAGTGCCGCCGCCGCTTGGCAAGCCGGAAGAAACTACCAATTGTTCAGATACCTGCTGGGGTGTACCAAAGGGGCCAAGTTCCCGGTACTTTTCAATGGGGGGATATTCAACGTAGACAACCCCAATGGACAAGCACCGGAAGTGAGAAACTGGCAGAGTACCGAATTTATGGCACAGAATCAGCGATTAGTCTATTGGCCCCTCCTCAAAACCGGAGACAATGATATCATGCAACCCGTTTTCAACATGTACCGGAATACGGCCGAGTTACAAAAAGCGAGAGCAAAAAATTACTGGAACATAGAAGGAGGGATATATCCTGAAGGATTAAGCATTTACGGGCTGCACTCCGTTTATGCCGATCCTGAAATCATGGTGGACTGCTTCGGCAGATGTCCCGCCAGAGAACGAACAGAATACGGACACAGCGGACTGATTCATTTGGAATACCATTATACCTCTTCTTTGGATTTCGCCTATATGTTGTTGGAAGCCGCTCGGTTCGGACAGGAAGAGCTACAAAAACAGATGCCGGTCATTGAAAACGTGGTCAAATATTTCGACAACTATTACCGGAAAAAGAAAAAGGAAAGAACCGGTACGGAACTTACGGAAGAAGGAAAACTGGAACTATACCCTTCCAGCGCACTGGAATTGTATGCCGGAGCAAAAAACCCTACGGATGTCGTGGCCGGATTACAGGCTTTGGTAAAAGGGGTACTCGCATTCCCAAAAGAAAAACTTACGGAAGAACAATTCAACTACTTCTCTGATGTAGCACAAAGACTCCCCGAAATGCCTGTCACAATAAAAGAGGGACGTAAGGTTTTGCCTCCCGCCGAAACCTGGGAACTGGAGGGTAGTCAATCCAATATGGAATTTCCTCAACTGTACACCCTATTCCCTTTCGAAACACTGTCATTCGAAAATCCCGAAACATTGGAGATAGCTCGAAACACCTGGTTGTACAATGCAAAAGGGGAGGCTCAGAAAAACTATATCTGCTGGTTTCAAGGAGGAATTTATACCGCTCACCTGGGAATCACTCAGGAAGCCGCTTCTTATGCCTTAAACAAACTGCTCCATCCCCTCGGAGACAGAGCCCTCCCTAACACTCCCGCACGAAGATTCCCTGCCTTTTGGGACAATCCCTCATTCTGCCACTGTCCGGACATGGATCAAGGTGGAGCGGCCATGGTCGGCTTACAGGATATGCTCATACAAACGCAAGGAAAACACATATACCTCCTCCCTGCATGGCCACTCAACTGGGACTGTGACTTCAAACTCCATGCTCCCTACAATACCACCGTATCGGGAACGGTAAAAGGAGGAAAACTGGTTCAATTATCCGTAACTCCCGAAAACCGGAAGAAAGATGTGGTAATCATGAACGGATATCAGGAAGACACCGCTGAATAAACCGGTGAATTACATTCCTATCCTTTCTATAATATTCGAAATGTAAATTACAACGATTTAAATATTTTTTGGGAAAAGGCCGTAAACTTCGCCTCTATTCCAACTGATATTTCCGGGGAGAACACCCTACGGCAGATTTAAAATATTTCCCGAAAAAAGACGGATTCGGAAAATTCAACAAATCACCTACCTGCTGTACGGTGTACTCCCCGCTTTTTAATAACGCTTTCGCTTCCAATATCACATACTCCCGAATCCACTCCCCCGCATAGCGCCCGCTTACCCGATGAACCACCTGAGACAAATATTTCGGTGTAACACACAACAAATCAGCATAATAAGAAACACTGCGTTCCTGCTGATAATGATGTTGAACCTCATACATAAAACGATCATACAGCTGGCGTGAACGACTCGGTTTCTCCGATACATCCTCACATCCCAAAGAAACAATCATTTGATACCCATTGCAATAAAGCACTTGAAGATAACCCAAAATGGCCTCTCGCAGAAGTTTATAACCCGGCTGTTCCATCTTCTTCCGCATCAAGCCGTATAGCAACAACAACTCTTCCATCTCCGATTCCGAAGCATGAAACAGACGTTGTTGTACCAACTCCTTGCGAATCTGCATCGAACTCTCAATATCCGGTTCTACGCCAAAAACACGATTCGAAAAAGCCATAATAGCTACCTGACAATCTTCACTGATATCCAGACACTCCCCTATTGAATCCGGAAGGACTACCAAAACATCATTCCGCTCCAAAAAATAATCTTCCAAATTCATCCGTAAATGCATCCGGCCCGACTTGCAAAACAATACCATTGTAAAAAATATCTTAAACGGATAAGAAGATGAAATAAACCCCTTCATATTCAACTCCAGCAAATCCGAAGAGTCTGTAAAATTATCCGATAACATAAATTCATCACCAATCGTCAAAGTGCGCTCCGAACGAGGCAACATCATCAAATGCAAATGGCGAAAACCCAATTCTTTATTCATGAAATTACATTGTATTATACCTATAACATCCTACAAATATAATCCGATTCACCACAAATACATCATCATACAAGCATATATTCCTAAAAAAACCATCCTTTAGAACATTTTACTTGTCCATTGGATAATTATTCAAATAACGGATGACCTATATTTGCACTTTGATTATTTATTCCTTATACATAACCCATGAAAAAACTATTTTTTATGCTCATAGGAACCTGCTCTATATTCTATGGTTGCAGGGAAAACAATCCAAAAGAAACATTTGTCAGAAGTGTTGAAACAACTCAACCCGCCCCTCTAAAGCCCGTAGAGACAAAATCATTCTCCGGTATTGTTCAAGAAGCTCGCGAAATCAATTTAGGATTCAAAACAGCCGGACAAATAGAAGAAATATGCGTCAAGGAAGGGGATTACGTCAAACAGGGACAGCTAATTGCCCGGTTAGATGATTCTGACTACAAATTGGGAGTGGAAGCGTTACAAATACAGTACGACCAAACCAAAGAAGAGGTTGAACGATTAAAACAGCTGCTCGAGACCAAAAGCATTACAGGAAATGATTACGAAAAAGCCGTAGCAGGAGTAAAACAACTGAAAGTACAACTTCAGGCCAATCAAAACAAACTTGACTACACGCAACTTTATGCTCCGGTGGCGGGATACATTCAAAGTGTCAATTTTGAACCCGCAGAGATGGTGGATGCGGGGACTCCTTTGGTGTCATTACTCGATGTCAATCAACTGGAGGTCGCTCTCGATATTCCGGCGGAGCTGTTTGTTCAAAAGGAGGCCATCTGTGATATATATTGTCATACGGCTTTTGCTCCAAAACATCAGATGAAAATGTTTTTATCCTCCATTACGCCCAAGGCGGACAACAACCTCCTATACAAAATGCGTCTCGCATTTGAAGAGAAACCCAATGTCAAACTCACTGCAGGAATGAATGTAGAGGTGGAAATAAATTTAAACCGGGACATAGACAGCGCTGCATTCGCTCTGCCCTTCCATGCCCTGTTCCAAACAAACGGGGAAACGTGTGTGTGGATTGTTGAACAGGACTCTACTGTCAGCAGAAGAACGGTTCAGACCGCCGGTACCGACGATGATGGACAAATCATTGTTTCTTCCGGTCTTGACGGTTCCGAACAAATTGTAAAAGCCGGAGTAAACGTACTCCAAGAACATGAAAAAGTACGAATCATTGACAAACCGGCACCAACAAACGTAGGAGGAATATTGTAATGAAGATTACCCAATTTTTTCTTCAACGACCCACTCTTTTCTGGTCGTTGATGATCGGAATTTTAGTTGCGGGAACACTCGCTTTTATGCAAATGCCCAAATTGGAAGACCCTGCCGTTGCCGTCAAACAAGCAATGGTAGTCGTTCCATATCCCGGGGCCAACGCTCATGAGGTAGAGTTGAAAGTGGCTCAAGTGATGGAAGATGAACTCAGAGCCTTACCCAACGTAAAAAAAATAAAGACAGAATGTCAAAACGGAGCAGCCATGATTACCGTAGAATTTCAAATGACAGTACTCATGGAAGAGCTGGAACAACATTTCGACCTGTTGCGAAGAAAAGTAAATGACGTGAAAGCAAAACTCCCGACAGGTTGTTATGACCCCGTTGTCGTGGACGACATGATGGATGTATATGGTATCTTCTATGCTTTGACTGCCGATGGATACGACTATCCCGAAATGTATCAATATGCCCGATTCATCCGAAGAGAACTGCTCGGCATCAAAGGGGTGAAAAGAGTTATCATCGCCGGAAACAGAGACGAGGTCATCAATATTGTTCTCTCCAAAGAAAAAATCGCCCGAAACGGTATTATCCCCACTCAAATCATCGCTTCGCTGCAAAATGCAGGGAAACCCGTACAAGCCGGCGATTTATTACAAAATTCAGATAAGATACATCTCCGCATCGATGAGGCCATAGAAAACGAAACGGACATTGAAAACCTGACCATTGCTACCTTAGACGGGAAACAGATGAGATTAGGAGATTTGGCACTCATTCAACGAACCTTTGCTGAACCACAGAGAAACGGATTCTTCGTGGACGGAAAACCGGCCATTGCCATCTGTATCGCCATGGAAGCAAATGCCATCGTTCCCGATGTCGGAGAAGAAGTGGATAAAAAATTATCGGAATTGATGCAGCAGTTACCCGCCGCTCTAAATACGGAAAAGATATTTTTCCAGCCGGACAAAGTAAATCAGGCCATCGATTCTTTCATGATCAACCTCCTGGAATCGGTCATCATCGTAATACTTACCCTTATTTTTACTATGGGATTCCGAAGCGGTGCCATCATAGGATTCGGGTTAATACTGACCATTGCCGTTTCATTCCCCATCCTATTGGCCTGCGGAACAACCCTGCAACGAATCTCCTTGGGAGCATTCATCGTCGCAATGGGAATGTTGGTGGACAACGCCATCGTAATCATGGATGGAATACTGATTGATAAAAAAAGGAACCTCGGTCCGAAAACCTATCTGTACAGAATAGGAAAAAATACAGCCATGCCACTCCTGGGCGCTACCATCATCGCCATATCCACCTTCCTGAACGTATTTCTTTCTCCGGACTCCGCAGGAGAATATGCCGGGGACCTGTTCTTAGTCCTTTGTGTCAGCCTGCTCGCCAGCTGGGTACTCGCACTGATTCAGGTTCCCATTTGTGCAAAGTCATGGCTCGCTCCCAGAGAAAAGAAAAACAATACTCAAGAACAGGTCATGAATTCTCCAATTCACCAATTTGTCCGAAAAACCATTGCCTTCCTTATCAAATATAAAAAGACAACAATCGCCGCTGCTATTCTCGTATTAGGACTCTCATTTTTCGGCATGACAAAAGTGAAAAATCTGTTCTTCCCCGATTTTGACTATAACCAGTTTATCATCGAATATTTCCTTCCCGCTCAAACAGATCCTAACCGGGTACGGGACGATTTACTGGAAATAACCAAGCGCCTGAAAGAAAACCCCGAAATAAAACGGGTATCGGTCAGCATGGGAAGCGCTCCGGCTCACTATTGCCTCGTCAGGCCCATGACTTCCGGAGGAGATTGCTATGGAGAGCTAATGGTCGATTGCAAAGATTACAAAACCGTTAATCTTCAAATTCCGACAATCTTGAAACAATTACGGGAAGATTATCCCGATGCATACATACGGGCCCGAAAATACAACTTCTCAATATCCACCTCTCATACCGTAGAAGTGGAATTCTCCGGTCCCGATCCTGCCATACTACGAAACCTCAGCCAACAAGCCGAAGAAATCATGCGGAAATGTCCGTACGTCGATCCTTACTCCGTACAGAACAATTGGAAACCCAAAGGGAAAACCCTCATCGCCGGATTCCTCCAACAGGAAGCCATCAGAGCCGGTATTGCCCGAAATGATGTAGGAAATGCTCTATTGGCCGCTACCGACGGATTACCCGTAGGAGTACTGTTTGATCAGGATCGGATGTTGCTCATCAACCTCATGGTACGTAATGAAGATGGTTCCAGAATAACCGATTTGGGAGATATTCCCGTTTGGAGCATGATGAACATGCACCTGAGTAACGAAGACCTCCAAGCCGCTTTTGCCGGAGGAAAAGGGATGAGCGAACTCCAGGACAAAATGTTCCGAAGTACTCCGCTCAGCAACATCGCTCCGGACATCCGACTGGATTGGGAAGAAAATACCGTATGGAGGCTGAACGGACAACGTGTCATCGAAGCAGAATGTGATCCCGACATCAATCAGTATGCCGCAACTC
This sequence comes from uncultured Alistipes sp., assembly GCA_949296295.1. Classification (GTDB taxonomy): domain Bacteria; phylum Bacteroidota; class Bacteroidia; order Bacteroidales; family Rikenellaceae; genus CASDZK01. The sequence goes on from CASFOM010000002.1 coordinate 14,938, forward strand.
CTGCAAAAGTAGTGGAAAGTATCCGGGACGATATAGAAGCCATCCCATTGCCTGACGGATACCATATGCGATGGGTAGGAGAAGGAGAAGTACAGGGAGAGGCTATTGGCAATCTGATGAAATACATTCCCTTAACCCTCTTCATCATTTTGGGAATTCTGCTCTTGTTGTTTGACAACTGGAAAAAAGTAGGATTGATTCTGATTTGTCTCCCATTTGTTGTTTGCGGTATTGTTCCGGCATTACTCCTTTTACGCCAACCATTTACTTTCATGGCTATTATCGGTATGATGGGACTGATTGGTATGATGGTGAAGAACGCCATCGTATTGGTGGATGAAATCAATCGCTTGTGTCAAGAGGAACACCAGCATCCCTATAATGCGGTCATTAACGCTACCGTATCGCGTGTCAGACCGGTGATGATGGCTTCCGTAACCACCATTGTCGGCATGATTCCGCTGATAGGAGATCCCATGTACAGTTCCATGGCCATTACCATCATGGGAGGACTTACGGTGGGAACCATCATCACCTTGATTCTGTTGCCCCTCTTTTACACTACGCTTTTCCATGTAAAGAAACCGACGTTATAAAAACTTACCGTAACTGAAATGTTAAAACTTATGAAACCTTTTATCATAATATCCGTCATCATGATTTTGATGGCCAATGATATCAAGACCTTTGCCCAAACGGCCCTGTCGCTCTCCCAAGAACAATGTCGCGAGATGGCCTTGCAACACAACGAGGCATTGCAACAGGCGGACAATGAGCTGAAACAAGCCGAACTCGACAAGGCTATTGCATTTACCGCTTATCTCCCAAAATTTGAAGGAACAGCTACCGTCGCCAATGTTTTTGAAGATATTGACATGATGGGGATGGAACTCCGTATGAAAGGGATGTATATGGCCGGTATCAGCTTGATTCAACCCATATATGCCGGGGGAAAAATCATGGCGGGGAATCGATTGGCTCGGTTAGGGACCGAATGCGCCGCTGAAAACAGAAGAAAAACTCGAATGGAAGTCATTGCGGATGCTGACAATGCTTACTGGACCTACATAGCTACTCTGCGAAAAATTGAAATGTTGCAGACCTATTCCCGACAAATGGACACATTACTCCGACAAATAGAAAGCAGTGTATCTGCAAAAATGGCAACGGAAAATGACCGGTTGCGCATCCAGGCAAAACAAAGCGAAATCAACTACCAACTCCAGAAAGTACAGAATGGTGCAAACCTTTGCAGACTTGCCCTCTGTAATGTAATCGGCGCATCATTAGACACTGAAATAACACCGGCGGACTCCATCATTCAAATCAATGCTCCGGAACGTTTGGAAGCGACCATAGAGCAAAGGCCCGAATTACGTCTGCTCCAAAAGCAGGTAGAGGTCCAGCAGCAACAAATCAAAACTGTACGCGCAGATATGCTTCCCAGCATAGGATTCAGCTTGGGATATACCTACTACGGAAACATCAAATTAAACAGTATGACGGCTGACGGACAGGGAAACTATATTCCCTACACACAAAAATTCCGGGATGGATTCACTGTCGCATTAGCTTCCGTAAATGTCCCTATCTTTCACTGGAGAGAAAACGTAAAAAAAGTACGGAAGTCGGAATTGCAATTGAAAAATTCGGAACTCGAACTACAACGGAATACTCGTCTGCTGACCATAGAGGCTCAACAGGCCAAACAAAACGTAACCGAAGGGTATATGTTGATAGAAACGGCGGAAACAGGATTACAACAAGCGCAGGAAAACCTCAGAGTCATGCAGGAGAGATTCCGGGTTCAAATGGCAACTCTTACCGATCTGCTGGATGCTCAGTCGCAATGGCAACAGGCTGCCAGCAACCGAATAGAAGCCATGACACAATACAAAATATATGAAACAGAATTTTTAAAAGCTACCGGACAGTTGGATTAGGAAAAAACGTATCTTTGTAAAATATAAAACATAGGTAGAACAGATAAATCGGGGGAGGGGAAAAAGAAAAACAATGAAAAGAACAATCTCCCCTGATTTTCTCTTTTAAAATTATGGAAATAGATATTGAAGCAAGAGTAAACAAAGCCCGGGAATTATTTTTATCCGGATATACCTGTTCACAATCCGTATTCATGGCTTATTGTGATTTGTTCGATATTGAAGAGCAGATGGCGGCAACCTTGGCCGCTCCTTTCGGCGGTGGTATGGGACGGCTCAGGGAAGTATGCGGAGCAGTCAGCGGGATGACCTTATTGGCCGGATGTATGATTCCTTATGCCAATCCTGCCGACAGAACGACAAAGACAAAGAACTATAAATTAGTACAGGAACTGGCTGAACAGTTCAGAAACGAAAACGGAGCAATTGTATGCCGGGAATTATTGGGGCTGACACAACAAAAAGATGTCCCGGAACCTTCGGAAAGAACGGCTGACTATTATAAAAAAAGGCCTTGTGCCGAATATGTAGCCATTGCGGCCCGGATTGTCGGAAAGAAACTCGCTGAATGGTAAAATTCCTCCCGTATCTGGAAACTGTTTTATCTCCCTGTTTTTCCAGAAACTCCAAATAAAAACAGCCTTCAAACAAAAAGGCGGGGAAAACGTAAGACAGAAAAAGGAGAGAAAAACATCTGACTACCTGACTGATACAGGGTGAACCCAATAAATCCTGAGAGGAGAAAAACAAAAAGAAAATCAGACAGGATAAATTACCGGTACCTCGTTCAAAAACATATTTTCAAAAAACATGGAGGAAAAAACAATCCGAACAAGTTTGACTTTTAGAATTGCGGAAGAAAAAGATTTGCCTGAAATTGTCCGTATATACAATTCAACCATAGCGTCCGGAAGGGTTACTGCCGATACGGAATGTGTCTCCGTAGAAGAGAAAAAAGCCTGGTTCCTTGCCCACAATCCCGACAAAAGACCGTTATGGATAGCTGAAAAAAAAGGAAAAATCATCGGATGGGCCGGATTTCAGTCCTTTTACGGACGACCGGCATACAATGCTACGGTAGAAATAAGTATCTATATTGACGAAACTTATCGGGGACAAGGATATGGACGCGAAATACTCAATTATTGCATCACACAGGCTCCTCTTTTCGGAATTCAAACCCTGCTCGGCTTTATCTTTGCCCATAACGTCGAAAGCATCCGGCTGTTTGAACATGCCGGGTTCAATGAATGGGGAAACTTACCCAATATTGCCCGATTGTTCGGACAGGAGGAATCTTTAAAAATATACGGGAAACGTTTGTTCTAAACAAAGAGAACAATCTGTTTCCTTAAAATCATAATAACTGTCCTCTCAGATTATTTTATTAAGGCAAATATAATCAGGTATAATAAGGTACCCGATGCTCCAAATGAAAACAACACCGGCCATAATAGAAAAAACAAAGGATGGGGGGCGATATTTATTGCATCGATAAGATGTTCTCAGGGATGGGAAATACCTCTCAAGCTGCTAAACAAAATATAATGGATTCCTTAAAACATTTTGTTCATGGGGCTAAAACCGCCGGTTATAAATCCCCCAAATGATTGGATGAACCTTTTGAAAACATATATCGGGTAGGTGATTAATCCCCTTGTAATATTATTCTTATAATTTTAAGCACATTACGGAGATTCACCCGAAACAGCCATAAAATAAAAAAAAGCAGAAGAACAACCCGTTTTAACAAATGGATTAATATCTGTTATATGGTTTTAATATGGGTTTAGAATATATAAATAGAACCGGACAGGGAAAATTTTTACAGGTTATTTTTGGAACACTTCTTTTATGTATAATAAATTTTATTCCTTTGCAGAAAATTATATTATCATGAAAAGACTGCTCACATTATTATTTTTATTGGTTTCTGTTCTCTCTTTTTCCCAAACACTGCCTTATAGCAAGTTTCTTTCCATGACCGATGACGAGCTACAAGAGCAAAAATTTAAATATAACAAAAACAAGAACCAATGGATTTTAACGAAAACGCACACGCTGAATGGAATAATAAATGCTTTTGCTCTTGCTGACGGTAAATATGCCGATTACAAACCTCACAAAGACGATTATATGATTGTCATTCAAAAAGGAGACGAAGGAGTTGCTTATGTAAAGGTCATGTTCTATAATGACAATACCTATCATACCTTATATACCTTTGCTGTTGATCATGGAAAAGACATGGTCGAATCCAACTCTGGAAATCTGACCAAATGTCAGTTTAATTACGACCAATACAGTTTGGTATTGGATATGAACAGAGTAGGAATAACATCTACTACGACCAAAACCAATGCTCTC
>CASFOM010000003.1 GCA_949296295.1 uncultured Alistipes sp.
ACTTTGAGCTACTGCACCTGCAGAATAAAAAAGAAACACAACTAAACTGAAAGTCATTAGTTGAAAATTCTTTTTCATGACTGTAATATTTTTCGTTCTGTTTTATTATCTATCTATAAAATTTACCTTGTAAAGGTACTACCGCAGAAATGGCTCCTACTCCTTCTGTCCCATTATTTAATCGCCATACTTCTTTTCCTTGAGCATCTACTTCAATAAGTAAAGGTTGTGTCTTATCTGATGAATGACCCAACCAATTAGAAATCAACGTATTACCGTTCTTGTATCGAACCAACTCCGCTACAAAAGCGAATTTTACTCCTTCAATATCTTCTCGATTTACCCGTTTTACAACTTCAGAGGTTTCTGGATTTACTTCTGCATAAAAACCGGCATCTCCACAAGGTAACAACCAATTTCCTGAAGGTAACTCTACAACGGAAAATACATTCCCATCAATCTTTACTGAACGTATCAAATTACCATCTCGGTCTATTTCTCGAACTTCTCCATTCAACAAAGGAACAATATAAGTTCCTCGATCAGTAGGTTTTACTTGTCGAAACTGTCCGTGAGGATGTGCAATTCCCGTTTCATAAGACAATTCATGCACCACCTTACCATCTTCTGATAATTCAATAATACGGGCAGGATTACCGCACATAGCCAACATATATCCTCCCTTCTTTAATTGCGCTACTGAAAAAAGTTCTTCCCCTTTTTTCGCTTTAAAATCCCACAGAATATCTCCTGCTTTATTAATCAGAGACGCTCCACTCTTATAAGCAATGGCAATATCACCTTTTTTGGTATAAATCATATTATTGCACTCCCCTTCCACATCATAACTCCACTCAATCTGTTTGGTATCTTTATCCAAAATAGCTACCTTATTCCATCCGGAGCCGGCAATCAGTAATTTATCTCCTGCATTAGCCTGAAAAGTCAATGCTAACAACAACAATACTGAATATTTGTAAAACTTGGTCATCTTCATTTTATTTTTCTAAAGGGAAGAGTAAGTGTTTATTTACTCTTCCCTTGTTAAAACGAACACAATTATTTCAAATCATTGAACATTTCGTATGCTTGTTCTGCAGTATAATTTTCATGAACCACTGCATATACAGCTTTAATCATGGCTACAGGAGCTTCTGACTGGAATACATTACGGCCCATATCTACCCCTGCTGCTCCAGCATTAATAGCCTTATAGCACAATTCCAATGCTTCTTTTTCAGGTAATTTCTTTCCTCCTGCAATTACAACAGGAACAGGACATCCCGCTACAATCTTTTCAAAACCTTCACAATAATAAGACTTAACGATATTTGCTCCATTTTCAGCACAAACACGCGTAGCCAATGAAAAATAGCGAGCATCACGAGCCATCGTCTTTCCTACTGCAGTAACTCCCATTACAGGAATTCCATAACGAGCTCCCATATCAGCTGCTTTATATAAGTTTGCTACTGTCTTTGCTTCAAAATTTTCATCCCCTGCTGCTACCATAACAGCCATAGCTGAAACATTCATCCGAATAGCATCTTCAATATCAATCACCACATTATCATTTAAGTTGGTCAATATTGTAGAACCTGCATCGGAACGCAAACAAATAGGTTTATTGGTCGTAGGAGGAATGACTGCCCGCAAAACACCACGAGTACACATCAGGCAATCGGCATATTCTATCAAAGGAACAATACTTAAATCAATACGTTCCAATCCGGAAGTAGGCCCCATGATAAACCCATGATCACAAGCCAACATAACCGATTTCCCTGTCTTGGGATTAAAAATACGACTTAAACGATCTTTCATCCCCCAAGATAAATTCGCAGCTCCTTTCACATGAAAGTTTTGTTGTGCTACTGCTTCCCCTAATCCAAAATTATTTGCTTCTCTGAAGCCATCCATATCTGCCATAATACTTTTCCTTTTTTTAATTATAACTACTTAACCTTTATTTATAATGCGTTTGCAAAAGATTCAAACATACAAGCCCATGAAGTCGCTCCACTATCGGCATAACCAATCGATTTTTCCCCATAGTTACGAGCCCGACCAAAATTAGCTTTCATATTTACTGTAGCCTTTGCTCCTTCCAATGCAGCTTTTGCTCCCGCCATAAGGACTTCCTTAACATCTTCACTATCACATGAAACGATCGCTTCAATGGCAGGAACCAAGGCATCCATCATGGTCTTATCTCCCGGCATGGCTTTTGTATTCTTTTTTACACCCTCCATACCACTTTTAAACATCGCTTTCACTTGAGAAGCATCCAATGTAGCCAAACCTGCATCTACACCATCACTCATGCCCAAGAAAAAGCCTCCCAATAAAGTGCTGGTAGAACCACTGGTCTGCAACATAACATTAAAGCCCATGTCATTTAACATCTGTTTAAATTCAGATCCATTCTTAGAACCCTCAACAACAGCCGTCAAAGCCGTTACAATGGCCGTCCCATGATCTCCGTCTCCCGTAATTGCATCCAGTTTTGAAAATTCATCTGCTCTTTCAGTAATGTTTTTCAAAGCCAGATTCAACATCGCTTTAAAATTGTCAATGGTCAAATTTGTCATTTTTCCTTCTATAAAATATAAACTGTTTATAGATAACACTGCCCCCGTCTTTGTAAAAGGCGGAGGAGCAGTGTCTCGTTTCTTATTTCTAAATTAACGTCGTTTATTTTCCAATATTCACCCAATAAGGAGCATTGGAACGTCCATTTTTCAAATAATCTTGATGATCGGCATCCAATTTACCCAAAATCATCTGAAAACCAGCTTGTTCCTGAACCGTCAAGATTTCGTCAATTCGCGCATCCACAACATTTATCCCAGCTGCTGTTAAAACCTGATAAGCTTTACGGAAAATAATATTCAATTCCATATGAGTAGTAGCTCCTACTCCATTAATATACAGCAACACATTATCTCCTGCAGCAGGATTCAATTTTTTCATCAACTGGTTAATCATGATTTCGGCAGTATTATCGGCAGACACCAATTCTGTACGGCCTCCACTACCACCTTCTCCATGTTGTCCCATACCTATTTCCATAATACCGTCAGGCAAAGATGCTATAACAGCATTATTTTGAGGATGAGTACAAGAACGCATAGCAACAGCTAAGGTAGCAATTTGTTTATTAAAACGTTCTGCTATTTCTACCAATTCATCCAAAGATTTTCCTTGTTCTGCTGCTGCTCCTACTATCTTAGCCAAAGGAATACATCCTGCCAATCCTCTACGGTCTTCATCAGGAGCATCCAAACCGGCACTGATATCATCGTGCGTCAAAACTTGTTTTACTTTGATACCTGCACGTTCTGCTAATTGACAAGCCATATTGGCACTCATTACGTCTCCAGAATGGTTCAATACAATCAACAAAATACCGGCATCACGCTTAAACATTTGCAATGCTTGAAACAACCGTTGTGCTCCGGGAGCTGCAAAAATATCTCCGACTACGGAACAGTCAAGCATTCCTTCTCCAACGAATCCACTTAACGCTGGCTCATGACCAGAACCTCCCAAAGTAATAACAGCTACTTTATCCAAGGGTTTAGGATTCGTTCTTACAACAATATTTTCAGCTCCTAACTTTACAATATCCTTATATGCTAAAGTATAGCCTTCCAACAATTCTTTGGTTATATCTTCAGGAGCGTTAATAAACTTATTCATAATTATCTATTTTTTCGTACGACACATTAATTCAATAGCAATTCCTTCTTCTTCGATAAAAGCGATGGTCAATTCATCAGATATTTTTGTTTTATCCATAATAATTGGTTTACCGGCCATCTCTTCATCAAGAGAATCTACTTCATATGCAATGTGAGCGTGCGTTTTCAACAATTCTGGCATTTCGGAATCCGAATCAAAACGTAAAAATTCTATTCTATTTTTACTCTTTTCGTAATCCGTCATGTGTAACTTCATATCTGGAGAATACATTTCTCCTTCTTTCTGAATGGTAGTTGGAATACCAAAATGATTCAGTTTTCTCATTTTTAAAAGGATTTTAATGAGGTGTTTAACTACATTTTACTCTTGGGATTAGTAAATCTCAAACCATTATTGTCATGGTAATTAGCATATTCAGAAACAATAGCTCCTTCATCTCCTGCATATAAGAAATGGAAAGTGCCTTCTTCTTTCAAATGGATAATTTCACCCGGTTTCTGAATAACAAAGTTCTTAGAAATAGTGGTCGCTTTTTGTGATTCAGGAATAGCTGGTGCGTTAGGAGTAGCTTCACCTACTTCACTGAAATTATATGCCCATCCATTGTGCATCATCCAAGATTCGAATTTTGCAGGATATTCAGTAGCTACATGCTTATGTTCCGGAATCATCTGATTAGGCAACAAATAAATTTCATGTGCGAAATAACGATGATCTGGGTCGTTCACCCAAAAGATTCCACCCATTCCTACATTTTCAAAATCGCCTAATCCAAAGTCGGTTACCCACATGTTTTCTTCCATGAACTTAGTCATGGGAACGCCATAATAATCAAACATTTCTTTGTAAGCCTTCATGGCAACATCCTGATTGAATTTGCCATCTGTGTAGAAGTCTGCATTCGTGTACTTCTTTTTGAAAGGTGCTTTCTGTGTCATGGTTTCTGTGTTTTGGGCAGCAGGTGCTGCAGCTTCACTCTTTTGCTTGTTTTCATTACCATTGGTACAAGCAACCATAGTTCCCGCCAAAAGCAGAACTACTGCCAATTTAATCTGTTTCATTGTGTAATTATATTTTAACATTTTAATTATATGCAACAATCCCTTCTATCTCAATAAGTAATTCTTCCCGACAAACATCAGCATAAAGATAACTAATTTCTGTCAAAGGACAATAATTTTCCATATATTTTTTTACGGCATCCAAATCGGATGTGTGCTTAATATAGGCTCTCAGCATCAAATAATTCACCTTTTCAGGGCATGATTTTACTCCGGAATTCAACAGATTTTCCTGAGAAACCAGATAAGCTATATTATGTAAGGTTGTACGTGTCTGTACCAACACATCATCCGATACTTGACTTAACTCTCCTCGAATAGCGGCCGTTCCTGAAATATAAGACATTTTGAAATCCTCTGTAAAAACAGCCTTCCCCCGTTCAAACTTAGGTGTTGTCTTCTCTTTCAAATATTTATCCTCAACACCTAACAATACCCGTTGCGAATAATCATGAGCAGGAACCTGTAACTTATTGTCAAGAGGAACTAAATCAACAGCTGAACCGACAATAATGTTGAAATCAAGATATATACCGCCAAAAGAAACTCCGATTCCCGTAGCTGCAGGATAACCATTTTTCCATTCATAACGAGAATAGAAATAAGTGCGAACATCATTAAAACATTGATAATGTTGGTAATCTCCATCAAAATCGGTAATTCGTTCAATATAGTTCCATTGACGAACAATATCGGAAGCTTTTACATTTTCGCGAACCAATAATTTCCCGACTTTTACAAATACATTCTTACATTGTTCCCGTATTGTATGTTCCAATGGATCATCTGAAATACCTCCCACAATCACTTCTTTATATCCTTCCGATTCCACTACAACATAAGGAGAACCATCCAACTCCTTATGTGATATGGACAACGACTCAGGATTATCAATATAGGTAACCTCCAATACAACTCTTGCATCCATAGGAGGTTGAGCTACAAAACTACATGCAGGACACAAAGAACCGTATTTTTCAACAACTTTTTCTTCAATCAATTCCTTTTGAGAAACATATTCTTTATTAGAAACGGGATTCCCAAAAAAAACAAATCGTACCGGTTTCCTTTCTGATTCTACAAGTCCCAATAAAGCATCAATCGTTTGAACAAAAGTTTCTTCTGTGCTTTTATATATCTTATAACTATAAACAGGTTTCGTCATATAATAAACATCGTTTTCGTTGTACTCTATTCCACAAACATTAAAGTGATCTTACGTATTCCACTAAAGCATCCAAATCTTTCTTATTGAGTTTCCCGTTAATACCGTGTTTATGCACCGAGAAAACCTCTTCCAATGTAGCTGCCCGACCATCAAACAAATAAGGTCCTGTACGCCAAACTTCCAATAAGGTAGGAGTATCCCATCCTTTTTCGAATTCGATATCTTCACCTATACGATGCATTTTTTGATCCGTAAAATAAACGCCTGAATGACATTCCCCACACTTCAACCGATCAAACACATCTCTACCCTTTTTAGCCAAATCGGATAATTCTCCATCAACCAAAGCAGGACTAGGCAAATGTTTCAAGCCTTTTAAGTAAGCATCTACATACAATGCCTTTTCATTGGGAATGTTATAAAACTGTATCAATCTATACCCTGTACGAACGGCTGTATCTGCATTAGGACGAATCCCTGAAATCATAGAAGGAGGAGTCACATGAGAATACAATAAACTTTTACAGTTCTTGGAATTACCAATACCATCATTCATTAAATCCCAGTTCATTCCATCCGTACGAGCATCTCCCGGATGACATCCATTACAAGACTGCCAATTCTGGAAACAGTAGGTCGCATCATTAAAATATTTTTCCCCAATATTTTCATCTGATTCTACTCGGTTAGGATGATATGCGAAAATATCTATCTGACGATCCGCCAAATTCACAATATTCAATGTATCTGAAAAATAAGTAGGAACATATACCTTACCATCTTGCAGGAGTAATTCACGAGGACCATTTCCCACAATAGGCAAACGTTCACGCATACCATATAAGAAATACAAGTCATAAGATAATTCTGACCGGTCTCCATACCCTTCGAACTTCGTTTTAAACTTATCATAATCAATGATACTTATATCATGCGTACCTGAATGAGAAATAACGATATTCTTATCGTCACATTTTACTCCCCAGATACCGGCAGCACCATGTTCTGGTTCATCCAACAAAACAGAACCAAGAAACGCTTGAGACGCAACATCTACAACACTGATAGCACTGGTATTCATCCATCCTTGCTGCAACTGCGAAGTAGGAACCTGGAAACGCCCAAGGTTATGAGAAACAAGAACATATTTCCCATCCGGAGACAGGGCAATACCACGCAAAGCATTACTTCCATTATCCAACTTAATATCTTTAATGCGTGTCATCGTAGCAACATCTATTACTGACACATCGGCAGCAACATAATCCAAATCGGCACGTTGGAAAGGCAAAAAGTTATTTACAAACAACAATTTTCCATCTTGGGAAAGAACAGAAGCCATAGGTTCCCGTTCTACAGCAACTTCAGATTCAACAGCAAATGATGCAGTATTCACTTTCGATACCGTCCCTTTGTATTGATTACAAACGTAAATATAAGCACCATCAGATGAAGCCAAAGGAGCTTTAGCTCCCATACCTGTCTCTATCGTCTTTTCTATTTTACCGTTGTTTATATCGACCAATGACAAATAACCTTTTCCATATGAAGAGGTAACATAAACTTTATCCCCGACAACCTCTACACCGGTTACCGGATTTTCAAATTTAACTTCTCCTTCTTTCTGACGAGAAGACAGATTATATATTTCAAGAGCATTATGTCCTTTTGAAGCAATGAGAAGTTTATCTCCCATTAATTTCAGAGCCGAAGGGAAAACAGGCCCATTAGGATTCGGTTCTCCTTCTGCCCGAACCTCTGACATTGTATATACCGAACAAATAATGGACGACAATACAATTGTTATTTTTTTCAATACATCCATAACTAATTATTATAAACAAATTTTACTTCTTATTATTACAATTTAACGAAATATCTCCTCTTCTTATTATAATCATCCAACTATATATTTCGACAAATCAGGAACAAGCTTATATTCCTCAACTCTCAGAACATTCCATATCAAACGTATCTCCTCCTTTAAAGTCATAGAACGGAACAAAGTTAGTAAAAAAGTATCAAAAAGCAATCACATATCCACATAACTTTTTCCTCTTTCAAACACCAAGAAAGATATAAAACGAAAAACCATCTATATTAACACATATAAAAGCGATAACAAATATTTACATAAAAATCATAAGAAACGTTTTGTTAAACCACACCTCTTCGATAAGGACATAGAAATCACCGGGTTCTTTTTTATAAATACAGAAATTATTACATAATTCTAAAAATTATTTTGGGATATTCATATTTCTTATTAAATTTGCATCGTCAAAAACAAAATGGTGGGTGTAGCTCAGTTGGTTAGAGCGTCAGATTGTGGCTCTGAAGGCCGGCGGTTCGATCCCGCTTACTCACCCCTCTTAAATAAAAAAAACGAGCAATTAATTTTGCTCGTTTTTTTTATTTGTACTCCTTGATTTATCAATAATTGAATACAACATCTTTTATATCCAAGGTAGAACCCTTTGTCAAACTTCCCACCGGATTTGATGCTGCCCAAAATTTATCACCATAAGCACTGGAAGAAAACATGACTATCAAATGCGTCACATCTGTATTTTCCGGATCTGTTGCAAAACGTTCTTCAACAGGAACACTCGTCGTTGTAACAGGGAATTGGTAAAAAGTCAATTCACCTCGTGTTCCTCCTATTTTCATATAAGGTTTACTTTTAATTTGTTCGGCAGAAGGTTCTCCATAAATAAATTCCAATGTTTGTTCTACGAAACCTCCCGCATCATCATTGATATTCCCAATCGTTTCGCTCGTCCTAAGCCAGGCTGCTCCCACTCGAACATAGTCTCCACCATTCCGATTTTGCAAAATAAAATAAATATCACAAGAATCTTTGGTTGCCCGTGTTTCTGTAGGTGACGGAACAATTAGATTCAATTCTCCGTCTTTCATATTAACCCCTGGGGTATAACGCATTTTAAAGGTTACACTCTTAGGTTTCGATTGAAAAGAAGTCCCAAAATCAAGCATCTTACGAGGATACGGACCTCCGTTCGTAGGCATCCCATATTTTATTTCAAAAACAAATTTCCCCGTAAACAAAGCCCCTGCAACCATCGCTGTCCCCAAATTCTTCATATAAGCCACATCGACTTCCAATGTTTCCATCCGGGCATATTGTGCATTAGAATAACCCGGTTTGGGTTGTGTCGTGAAAAAATTTATCTGAGACATACTAAAAGCATTGGCTTCCGCTGTCGTATTCCAAGGAGAAACCCCGCTGCCATCCCCTGGACAATAGGCCAACTCTCCCGAAGACAGTTTGATGATACTGCCATTCTTATCCAATGCATTCGTCCAGGTAGTCATCGATGCAAAATTCAACTGCTGCTCCCGAACCGTCGGATTTTCGGGATCCTCCGGATCTTCACAAACGACCAAAATTTTCCACGGTTTCCTAATGGAATTGTCTTCCGCTATAACATGAAAAACAACCGGTTCAGAAAAATCTGTTACAGTAGCTATTTCCATAGTGGGATGGGCCAACACCGAAAACGTTATGTAATTTACTTTCAAATTATTTAAATCCGTATTGGCCGGCATGACAACTTTCACTAATCCCGTATCCTTATAATCAACATATGGCTTGATTTCGCACGAGATTTGCTTGTCCATCTCAAATGTCAGAACATCCGCCTCCTGAAGTTCTCCAAAATAATTCTTTTCTACACAAGAAAACGCTGAAAAAAGCAGAATTAATATATATATCGTATATCTTTTCATATCCAATTACCTTCTTTTTAAATTTGCCACATGTTCCCGATTCTTCAAATAATCCAACCCAAAATAATAAGCAAATCCAAATTGTATATTAAATGGCATAAATTTAAAATTAAGACCATAATTTAAGGTAGAACCTTTTTCCACTTCATTATTTACCGTCTTTACCCGTTCCCAATAAGCAATAACCGGATTCATGGCAAACTCAAAAGCAAATCCTCGTGTCATAAAATACATAAATCCTGGCGAAATTCCTACTCCAATACTATGTTTCTCCCTTAATGTCTTATGTATCTTAACCCCTTCATCAAAGAGGTTTCGAGAAAGACTGTTGGTATTAGAATATTGTAAACTGGTTTCACTTACCAAAAAGAAGCGTTGTGCCGCATCAAGAGGAATATAGTTTTTCAAAAAGAAAGAACCGGTATAAGAACGGGAAATATTATTGGTCTCGTATGTTTTTGCACTAATAATAATATCTAAAATATCAGCACTCATCCGCAAACGGACATCCGAAAAGGAATAGCCAAACTTTGCCCCTACTGCAATGTTATTCCCAATAAAATGTCCCACTGATACATAAGTCGATAAATTCCGATTATACACATAATCAACAATAGCAATCGGATCCAGCCACCAATTATCAATATCATTACTCTTAAACCCAAGATTAAAAGAAAAATAACTAACCCGTTTTTCCAACAAAGCATAATTATTTTTATTTTCAAATGCCTGTGTTCTATATCCTTTCCCTTTATTTACCTTGAATAACAATAAATTAACGTAATCCTTTTCTTCTTTCTTTTGTTTCTTATCTATATCAGAATCCGCATTATTTTCAGTTTTTTCCTCCCCTTGAGATACAACTTTCTGAGTCGTTGGAGATTCCGTTTTAACAGAGTTTTCCCCTTCTTCTTTTTCCGGGACATACTCCTTTCCCATGCTACTGCTCCATCCTGTGATGGATAAAACATTAAAAAATATAAAAATTATATAGAATAAATATTTATTCATCTCTTTTAAAAGAAATTAGTGAATTGCAAAGATAGGGAAAAAATACATTTTACAAATTTTACCCATTCCCTACCTACCTATTCCTCTGACTTAGCCCCCTTGAATAAACAAACATAAGCTCATTTCATTTACAATTTTAAACTGCATCACCCATAGATAAAAAAATATACGATACAATTTGTTTCTCTAATAAAAATATATTATCTTTGCCTTATATTAAACCACATAAGGGTTTCGGCCATATATGGCCGAAATTCTTTATTTTTTACTATTTATCAAACCAGAGGTACGGTTTATGCAACGTACTCTATAAAAATTAATAAACATTATGTCTAAAGTCATTTATTTAACGGAAGCCGGTTTAGAAAAAATACGCGCTGAACTAGAATATCTGCGAAGTGTTAAACGGCCTGAAATTTCAGCTCAAATTGCTGAAGCCCGCGACAAAGGTGACTTGTCTGAAAATGCGGAATACGATGCAGCCAAAGAGGCACAAGGTCTTCTTGAAATGAAAATCGCCAAATTAGAAGATACTTATGCCAATGCCCGGATCATCGACGAGTCCATGATCAATACAGAAACTGTCCAAATCTTAAACAGAGTGAAACTGAAAAATCTCTCAACAGGAAAAGAAATGGAATATCTTTTGGTTTCTGAAAATGAAGCAAACTTAAAGGAAGGAAAATTATCTATCGCAACTCCTATCGCCAAAGCTCTATTGGGGAAACATAAAGGAGAAGAAGTCGATGTGACAGTACCTTCCGGAGTGTTAAGATTTGAAATTCTCGAAATAGGTATTTAATCTTTGTCTTATAACATTATTTTATAAGAAGCAATCCCCCCGAAACTTAAAATACGTTTCGGGGGGATTGCTTCTTATATACATATACATTTACCCAGTCTGCTATTCCTTCTCATGCAATACCACTCGGAAGCCCACATTATATACCCCTTGATAAGGCTGATAAGGCAACCGATAGGAAGATGTCCCCTTAGCCGGACGATCATACCATGAACCTCCACGAACAACCCTTTTTTCTTCTGATGCAGGATCGTTACGACCATCATCTGCCTGATATGGATAAGGACGATAAGCAGATAAAGTCCATTCCCAAACATTCCCATGCATATCGTAAATATCCCAAACATTAGCTCGATATTTACCTACATAATCAGAAACCAAGCATCCATCATCATAAGTAGTATCTCTCGGAATCCAGTCATCATAACGGTTGGGATTATCAATTACTCGCCAACTTTCATAAAATTTATAAGCAGTACAAGCAGCAAATTCCCTTAATCGTATATCTCCAAAATTAGCGTAAGAAGTAAAATCACATCCCAAATCTCCAAAAGAGTATGGTGTATCACTTCCTGCACGACAAGCCCATTCCCATTCTGCTTCCGTAGGCAAAGTAATCTCAAAGCCCGTTTTTTCAGACAACCACTTACAATATTCCATTGCCTTGTGCCAAGGTATTCGTACTACTGGCTGATCCGCTTCATTTAATGGATATCCCTGACGTCCAAATTGATATCCATGACGATGTTCTGTTCGGCTATCATGATTGGGATCAAACAAGGCATATTGTCGATTGGTAATTTCAAATTGCCCTATCCAGAACGGTTTATCTATTTGTTGAATACTGCGAGGTCTTTCATCCCTGTTACGATCACTCCCCATGATAAATTGTCCGGCAGGAACTTTAACAAAATGCAATTTTACACCTTCTCCCAAATCAATACTCATCCGGAAATCTCCCAGTGCTATCTGATTATGAGCTTCATAATACTGTTTTCCTGCTTGATAATGAGGCCACCCTTTTAATGTTGCTGTATCATTCGTAATTTCTACAGGTTTTTCAGGTGCCGTAAAAGGAGTATCTGTCTTCAACTCAGGTAACCATTCTATATCTTCCTTGTCAAGGCCCAACATCGGCATATACTTGTCTCGTGTATCATAAGACCAACGCGTATTGGGATAACTCTTTATATCCGAACGGCGACCATGGAACGGTGCATTAAAGTCAATCCAACAAGCCAAACGACGCATTTCATCTTCTGACAATTTTACGCCATAATGTCCTTTATTTAATATTTGCATCAACTCTGTTTGATCTGCATGGACATCCATAGGTTCCAACATAGCTATATCACTCTCGATACCTGGACGGCGAACATATCTTTGCAATTGATAATAAGATTCTGTAAAATCTCCTCCATAAGCAGGTGAAGCTGCTCCTGAAATAGCTGAACGCCAATCGGTAATTCGTTTATCTCCCTTGAAATAAGGTCTATCTGGTTTACTGCCATCATGACAACCTACACATTTTGCATCCAAAATAGGTTGAACCTCATGCATGAAACTAAATCCCCGAGGACGATCAAAAAATGGCTGAATCGTCTGTGGCGCTTTCTTGGAGGCAATGCTGGCTTTAGGTACTGGAATACTGCTCCGGTCTTCATGACATCCAATACAAGACAACGTTTCCCCTGGCATAGCTGTAAACCAACTACGCATCACTTGTAATGCTTTCCCTTCAGCATCCAAAGGCTGTATGAAAATAGGAGTATTGGCCGGAACAGTAAACATGGCTGAACCATCTTCTTCTACATTAACCTCTCCATTAATACGTTTAATATCCCAGGGACCATCCAACCCTATGGTTCCCAATAATCCCCCCTGATTCAACGGACTAAAGCTATATGTCCCAATACGTAATTTTTTTACAGTACCTCGAGGGATATTTTTTAATCCATCTCCGAAATAAACATCCTGAACAAAAACCGTAGCTGTTTTGGATTCCAGATTAATACGGTCCGGGATAACGGGAGGTGTCGCTACTTTATCCAAAAGGACGGGTTCTACCATAGCCATTCCACTTCCTTCCGTAATCAAGGTCATATTATTGAAACGATCCACCAAATAAATCCCCCACAATGCATTCTCACTTCGTTTCATTGACACCAAAAAATAATTTTCATTCAAAGGGAAAGGATGTAAGAAGTGAGGCCATACCCCATCAGGCAAACGATCTCGAACACGAGCTTCCACTTTTCTTCCTCGATAAGGAATCTCTGCAACAACCCCATCTGCCTCTTTCCTTCCCAACACAGGGTCAAAAATCAATAAACGACCGCTGCGTGATACACTGTGATGACCTCCGGCAATCCCAACGAAAGCTGTTGGATGTCCAGGAATAGGACGAGCACCAAATGTAGCAGTAGGGAAATAAGAACCTGAACCATAATAAGCCATCTGACTTGTTCCGTCAGGATTCATGGAAAAAATATACCGGGAATTAGCATGAGGAAGATCGGCATATTCCCATCGCTGATACATAATCTGGCCATTATTCATGACCACAGGATTCCAGTTACTGTCCTGATCAAATGTTAATTGACGGGTTTTTCCTGTTTTGGGATCATATATAAACATCCCGCACATTTTATTCCCTCCATCAGTACAGGGCAATCCTAAAAATGTTGCAGTAGCACAGAAAATATATCGACCATCCGGTGTATAGCAACCATCAAAACTGTCAAAATCTTTATAAGCTTCCGGCGTTAACTGCTTTACTTCTTTGGTATTTAAATCCAACTCAAACAAATGCCAGCGGTCAGAAGAACCTATTGCAGAAAACATCACCTTCTCCCCTGAAAAATGAGGTTCCGTATCACTAATCAACAAGCCGGGAGCCGGTTTATATGCAATTTCTTCTTTAAGTTTCTCTCCAAAACCCGTAATAATAACATATTCGTTATCCCAACCCTCTTTGGGATTCCATATTTCCGAATCATTCTGGAAATTAGACGGAGCCAAGCCTATATTTCCTCCCATCCGACGACGGTCATTATCTTTAAAATGACGACGAATATATAATACTTGTTTCCCTTTTAATAAAGGATTTGCCAATAGGGTACGATCCAATTGTCCCAATAAGGCTTCCGATTTAGAAGCAGCACTTTTTTCTCCTGATCGTAATCCCTGGATTAATTCTTCTCTTTTTTCCAACAATTCGGTCAATGCCTTTTGCCAATCAGTAGGAGCTTCAAAAGTTCCCTTCGATAATTTTTTCATGTCTTCCACAGCCATTGTATAAGCTACAGAATCCACCGCTTCCAGACGTTCGATCAAATCGGCATTATGATCTTGTCCTCGCACAGAAACAGAAATCAATACAAGCAACGATACGAACGGATAAAATAAACGTTTCATAATCATAAGGTTTATTCAGCAACATAGCCCAATTCAAGGGATAATGCTCGGGTTGTTTTCAATAAATTTTCTACAATATTTTCATATTTATGTTTGTATTCATGTTCTGCTACTGTCAATTGAAGATTGGGACCAGAAACCCATATCGCTCCAATAGGCAATCCTTCAAAATTAAAGACAGGAGCACCTATGCAAATCACGCCCATAAATGTTTCTTCAAAATCTGTCGCATAACCCTGTTGCCTCACTTTTTCCAACTCTTTTACGTAAGCAGAACGTGTAGTAATGGTGTATGGTGTATAAGACTGATAATTGATTTTATCCAAATAATACTCCCGCGTCGCTGTTGGCAGAAAAGCCAACATAGCTTTTCCTGGTGCCGAATTATGAAGTTCAAAAGAGGCTCCTTGCGAAAGGACAAACTTAAATGGATAAATACCTTGTGCCTGTTCTATCAAAACACCTTTTTCATCATTTAAGACTCCGAAAAAAACAGACTCTTTTACAACATCTCGTAATGAACGTAAAGCAGGTAACAGATGTTCCATCAAATCATGCTCTCCCAACACCTGATAACCAAGTCGCAACATTTTACGTGTCAATCGGTAAATTTTTCCCTTTTCTGAATAATTAACATATTCCATACGAACCAAAGTGGACAAAATACGATAAGCCGTTGTAGGCGTTACCTCCACTTCCCGAACGACATCCTGAAGAGTTAATCCCGAATTCTTACGAGACAATAACTCTATTATTTGCAACCCTTTTTCAAGACCTGGGACATTATAAGTATCTTCCCTTTTTCGCAAAGCCATGTTTATTTCATTAAATTAAAAATGGAAATAACATCTTCTCTGCTTAATGAAACAAAACCGCCAATATTCCCCGATTCCGTACATTTGCTTGCCATTTCAACAATATCGCTATCTGTTATCTTTACCCCAAAATCCGACAAACGAACCGGCATATCCAACTTTTTAAAATAATTTTCCAATGCATGAATACCCGCCAACGCAGTCTTTTCCGGAGAACGAAAATCAGGTTCTATGTCAAATACCCTATAAGCAAATTGGCAAAAACGAGGTAAATCATGGAGATAGACAAAACGCATCCATCCCAATACGGTTACAGATAACGTTGCTCCATGAGCAATATCAAATTTTGCCCCCAACTCATGTCCTATAAAATGAGAGGCATAATCACCCCCTCGCCCCGCGGTTAATAAATCATTATGAGCCCATATCGAAGCCCAAAGCAATTCTCCTCGCGCATCATAATTATCAGGTTGATGGTAAGCAACCAACGAATTATTAATTACCGTTCTGACCGTAGCTTCACAATATCGGTCAGACAATTCCACTGCCGGAGTATTCACAAAATAACGTTCCAAGGCATGCATAATAATATCAACACTTCCACAAGCTGTTTGATAAGGAGAAACTGAAAAAGTCAACTCCGGATTCAAAATAGCAAATCGAGGCCGCATTAAATCATGACAAAACGGACGCTTATACCATCCGTCTTCATTAGTAATTACGGTTCCTCCGCTTCCTTCACTACCCGCAGCAGCAATGGTAGAAACTACTCCGACAGGAAGACATGTTTGTAATTCCATTTGTTTTCCACAATAAAAATCCCAAACATCTCCATCATAGGGAACTCCTATAGCTATCGCCTTTGCCGTATCTATCAAACTTCCTCCTCCAATAGCCAATACAGAATCGATCTCGTTCTTTTTACACAAAGCAATTCCTTCCCGCACCTTGGATAAACGAGGATTAGGCTGTATTCCTGTTAAAAAAAAAGGCTC
The DNA here is from genome assembly GCA_949296295.1 of uncultured Alistipes sp. GTDB lineage: Bacteria > Bacteroidota > Bacteroidia > Bacteroidales > Rikenellaceae > CASDZK01. Next base: position 16,725 of record CASFOM010000003.1, read on the forward strand.
TATACCAGCTTCGCGCATGGAATTCAATATGCGATCAAAAACACCTGACTCCAACAAATGTTTATGTTGATTACATACGACAAGAGTCCTTTGACCATAAACACGCAACAAACTCCCGGTCTTTAACTCACTATCCCTTCCATAAACATATAAGGTAGGTGTAACAAAAGAAAAATTATCCATCTCTATCTCAATATTTTTTCATTTCCCGACTCATCTTGTTTTCATATATGAAAACGATTTTCATATACAGTGCAAATATAAGATTTTATTTTATTTATTCCAAATTATCTTTCTATTCTTTCATCATTACAATTTCTATCTATACAAATCAACAATAAGAGTTATTATTTTCTATCTATTTTCAATTCCTTACCACATTCATATTTCTTTACAAGCACATAGGGATTATTTAAATTTGTGTATCTTTGTCTGTTACAAGACAAAAACAGCCTCAAAAAACGGAATATACATCCCTTGTTTTCAGAGGTAATATAATTATCAATCAATTCATGAAAAAACCAAATATGGAAACAGTTGTAAGCGGTATTCGCTCCACAGGAAATCTACATTTAGGAAACTATTTCGGAGCATTGCGCAACTTTATTAAAATGCAGCACGAAAACCGATGTTTTTTCTTCATTGCGGATTACCATTCTTTAACTACTCACCCTGATCCTAAATTACTGCATGAAAACGTGCGTAATGTTTTGTCTGAATACCTGGGAGCAGGGGTTGATCCGGAGGTAGCTACATTATACATTCAAAGCGATGTTCCCCAAGTAACCGAATTATATCTATTGCTAAATATGCATGCTTACGTAGGGGAATTAGAAAGGACCTCCTCGTTCAAGGACAAAGTCAGAAAACATGCAGACAATGTCAATGCCGGTTTATTAACTTATCCCGTTTTAATGGCCGCTGACATCCTGCTCCATAAAGCTGATAAAGTACCTGTCGGGAAAGATCAGGAGCAACATCTTGAAATGACACGACGGTTTGCCAGACGGTTCAACAATATATATAATGTGGAATATTTCCCGGAAAGTATGCCTTGTGATTTTGGAAACGGGTTAATTAAAGTACCTGGATTAGATGGAAACGGGAAAATGGGGAAAAGCGAAGGGAATGGGATATTCCTGATCGATTCAGACAAGGATATCCGGAAAAAAGTCATGAAAGCGGTTACCGATGAAGGGCCTAAAACCCCCAACAGTCCAATGAGTGAACCCGTAGCCAATATATTTTCCATTATGAAAATTGTTTCATCTCCCGATACCGTTGATTATTTCACTGAAAAATATAACAACTGCGAAATACGTTATGGAGATCTAAAGAAACAATTAGCAGAAGACATCATTGCATGCATAGCTCCCATTCGTGAACGTATTCTTGAAATACGTTCTAATGACGACTACCTTTCAAAGGTAGTACGGGAAGGTGCTGAAAAAGCTCAGGAAAGTGCAAAAAAAACCGTTTCAGAAGTTCGGGAAATCATGGGATTTAAAAAATTTTAAACCCTATGATTTCAAAAGCTGATTCAGGTAAAAAAACGGTATAAGTTGATAGATTAAGAAAATTTACTTTACTTTGTGCGATATTTTTCAATTATTTTACCGTAGAAAAGGTCTTGAAACCAATAAAATACATATTGAATTACAAGGGCTTAGGTATTGGAATTCACCATTTTGATTTCGATATCTCCGATGATTTTTTTGCCTCCATTCCTGAAAGTGAAATAAAAAAAGGATTCGGAAAAATTGCTGTTGTTTTGGAAAAAAACAGCAATCTATTGAAAATAGACATACAAATTAAAGGAGAAGTTGAAGTTGTCTGCGACCGATGTTTGGAAAAATTCTATGAACCTGTCCATCACGAAGGGAAATTATGGATTAAATTTTCTCGTGAAATCAATGGTTTTGATGAAACAGATAAAACAGCAGCTAATGAAGAATTGTGGTGGGTGAATCCTGATGACGGAGCAATTGATTTAACTGAATATATTTACGATAATATTATACTTAGTCTCCCGTTACAACGTATTCATCCCAACGATGAAAACGGTATCAGCTTGTGTGATCCTGATATGTTAACAAGATTTACCCAAGCACCGGAAGAATCAAATGATGAAAAATTAACGGATATAAATGACCAAAGAAATTAAAGTTTTTTTGATTGAAATTAATAATTTAAAATAGAGAAAAATGGCACATCCTAAACACAGAGTTTCTAAAACAAGAAGAGACAAAAGAAGAACTCACTACAAAGCAACCGCTCCTACGCTTGCTACATGTTCTAATTGTGGCGCAACAATTCTTTACCATCGAGTATGTCCAGAATGCGGTTTCTATCGCGGGAAAAAAGCAATTGAAGTAAAAGCAGAATAACAATTGCGTTCCTAATTAACTCTAAAACAAAAAACAATGAGATTAGGTGTTGACGCAATGGGAGGAGACTATGCACCCGAAGCAGCTGTTTTGGGTGCCATAGAAGCTTGCAGTGCAGTATCGAAAGACACAACGATCGTGCTGTTCGGCAATGAACGGCAAATTAGGGAGATTATACAAAGAGAAAATTGTGTTCTTCCCAATATAGAAATTGTTCACACCACTGAGGTTATCGCTATGAACGATAACCCTACTTCTTCATTTTCGGCCAAAAGCGATTCTAGTATTGTCGTAGGATTTACTTATTTAAAGGCAGGTAAAATTGATGGATTTGCCAGCGCTGGAAGTACCGGTGCCATGATGGTAGGTTGCATGCATGTCGTCAAACAGGTTGATGGCATTATCCGACCTACAATTGCCTCGACAATTCCAACCGTAAAAGGCGGGAAAGCTTTACTGCTGGATGTAGGCATCAATATTGATTGCAAACCAGAAGTATTATATCAGTATGGAATTATTGGTTCTATATACAGCCGAGAAGTACTGAAAAAAGATAATCCTCGAATCGGACTATTGAATATCGGGGAAGAACAAAAAAAAGGAAATAACCAAACCAAAGCAGCTTACGAATTAATGGCAGAAGGTTCCGATTTTAATTTTGTGGGAAATGTGGAAGCCAAACATATTTTCTCAGGTGATGTAGCAGATGTCTTCGTTTGTGACGGATTCGTCGGAAACACCATCTTGAAAGAAGCTGAAGGTATGTATGCAGCATTTAAATCGTTAGGTGTAAAAGGTATTGATTTTCTGGATGCTCTGAATTATGAAAACGAAGGAGGAACTCCTGTCCTCGGAGTAAACAATTGTGTAATTATTGGTCACGGTTGTTCAACTCCTAAAGCAATTAAAAACATGATTTTGCAAACAGAAAAAACAATAAAGGCTGGTTTGGTCGAAAAAATAAAGGAAACTTTTTGCGAATGAAAAAAACGACAGCAGCAATCACTGGAGTCGGCGGATATCTGCCCAAATATATTCTGGATAATTTCGAATTAAGCCGAATGGTAGATACTTCCGACGAGTGGATTATGTCCCGAATAGGTATAAAAACACGACATATACTGAAAGGTGAAGGGAAAGGAACCTCCAATATGGCAGCCAAGGCAGTATTGGATCTTTTGGAAAAAACTTCGGTAGATCCCATGGATATCGATTTGGTTATTTGTGCTACCGTAACGCCGGATATGGCATTCCCGTCTACCGCGAATATTGTTTGTGACAAGGTAGGGATGAAAAAAGCCTTCGCTTTTGATATGAGCGCAGCATGTAGCGGATTTTTATTCGGGATGCAAACAGCAGCAGCTTATGTAGAAAGTGGGAAATGCCAAAAAGTAGTTTTGATTGGTGCAGATAAAATGTCCTCTATTGTCAATTACGCTGACAGAACAACTTGTCCCATTTTTGGTGATGGTGCCGGAGCCGTTCTGATTGAACCTAATAAAAACGGGCTGGGACTAATTGATGCCATGCTACATTCTGACGGATCAGGAGGGAAACACTTACACATGAAAGCAGGAGGATCTGTATATCCTGCTACTGAAGAAACCGTAAGAAACGGATGGCATTATGTATATCAGGAAGGGCAAGCCGTATTCAAAGCAGCTGTCTCTCACATGGCAGACACTGCCGTTGCTTTGATGAAGAAAAATAATCTGACTGCTGATGACATTAGTTTTCTGGTACCTCATCAAGCCAACCTACGAATTATAGATGCAACAGCCAATCGTATGGGAATATCCAAAGACAAATGTATGATTAATATTACCGAGTATGGAAATACAACAGCTGCTACTCTACCTCTTTGTTTATGGGACTATGAACGACGATTAAAGATAGGTGACAACCTTATTTTTGCTTCTTTTGGAGGAGGA
>CASFOM010000004.1 GCA_949296295.1 uncultured Alistipes sp.
CCGCAGAAAAACTTTGCAAATAGATAAATATTAAAAATTCTCATTATGTCATTTAGAAACGAGAATAAACAGAATCACAGCTTTTCAAAGATTACCATTGGGTTGGCCTCACCGGAAGAAATTCTGGAAAACTCAAGTGGAGAAGTTTTGAAACCTGAAACTATTAATTACAGGACATATAAGCCCGAACGTGACGGTCTTTTCTGTGAACGTATTTTTGGTCCGGTAAAGGATTATGAATGCCATTGCGGAAAATACAAGCGAATTCGTTACAAAGGTATCGTTTGTGATCGATGCGGAGTAGAGGTTACAGAGAAGAAGGTTCGTCGGGAAAGAACAGGACACATCTCTTTGGTTGTTCCAGTGGTTCACATTTGGTATTTCCGTTCGTTACCCAATAAGATTGGTTATTTGATAGGTGTTCCGACTAAAAAGTTAGAGACAGTTATCTATTACGAACGTTATATCGTTGTTCAAAAAGGGGTAGCAGAAGAGGTTAACGATTTGGACTTGTTGAGCGAAAAAGAATATTTGGATATTTTAGCTACCTTGCCTAAAGGAAACCAACAATTGGATGACAGTGATCCCAACAAGTTTATTGCATTGATGGGGGCAGAAGCTGTCTATATGTTGTTACAACGGGTTAATTTGGATGATTTGTCTTATGAATTACGTCATAAGGCCAATACCGAAACCTCTCAACAGCGGAAGAGTGAAGCGTTGAAACGGTTGAATGTAGTAGAAGCTTTCCGTGCTTCCCGAGATATTAACAAACCGGAGTGGATGGTATTGAAGGTATTACCTGTCATCCCTCCAGAATTGCGTCCTTTGGTTCCGTTGGATGGAGGACGTTTTGCTACTTCGGATTTAAATGATTTGTATCGTCGTGTTATTATCCGTAACAATCGTTTGAAAAGACTGATAGAAATCAATGCTCCGGAAGTTATTTTGCGAAACGAGAAACGAATGTTGCAAGAAGCAGTGGATTCTCTATTTGATAATTCAAGAAAATCCAATGCAGTCAAGACAGAATCAAATCGTCCGTTGAAATCGTTGTCGGATAGTTTGAAAGGGAAACAAGGTCGTTTCCGTCAGAATTTGTTGGGGAAACGTGTGGATTATTCAGCTCGTTCAGTTATTGTGGTTGGTCCAGAGTTGAAGATGCACGAGATGGGGATTCCCAAAGATATGGCGGCAGAACTTTACAAACCGTTTATAATTCGGAAACTGATAGAACGAGGCATTGTAAAGACAGTAAAATCAGCTAAAAAGATTATAGATCGTCGTGATCCGGTGGTATGGGATATTCTGGAAAATGTATTGAAAGGACATCCAGTCTTAATGAACCGAGCTCCGACGTTGCACCGATTAGGGATTCAGGCTTTCCAACCCAAATTGATAGAAGGAAAGGCATTACAGTTACATCCTTTGGCATGTACCGCATTTAATGCTGACTTTGACGGGGACCAGATGGCGGTTCATCTTCCTTTGGGAAATGCCGCTATTTTGGAAGCTCAGATATTGATGTTGGGAGCGCATAATATATTGAATCCGGCTAATGGTGCGCCTATTACCGTTCCTTCACAGGATATGGTATTGGGACTTTATTATATTACCAAACCTCGAACAGGAGTAAAAGGAGAAGGATTGGTATTTTATTCCGCAGAAGAGGCAATTATAGCCTACAATGAACGTCGCGCTGACTTACATGCGAAGGTAAAAGTCCGTATAGAAGAAAATGGAGAACGAAAATTGATTGATACAACAATCGGTCGAATCATTTTCAATCAACATGTTCCCAAAGAAATCGGATTTATCAATGAATTGCTGACAAAAAAATCGTTACGTACGATTATCGGCAATGTGATGAAGAGTATGGGGGCGGCACGTACAGCAGCTTTCTTGGATGACATTAAAAGCTTAGGGTATCAGATGGCCTTTAAAGGAGGTTTGTCATTTAACCTTGATGCAGTGATTATTCCGAAAGAAAAACAGGAATTGGTCAATGACGGTTATGCCCAAGTTGAAGAGGTTATGGAAAGCTACAATATGGGGTTGATTACCAATAATGAACGTTATAATCAGATCATTGATATCTGGACTCATACCAATTCGAAATTAACTCATACGGTATTGAAACAGTTGGCAGAAGATGACCAGGGCTTTAATCCGGTATATATGATGTTGGATTCAGGAGCGCGTGGTTCTAACGAGCAGATTCGTCAGCTTTCGGGTATGCGTGGTTTGATGGCAAAACCCCAGAAATCAGGAGCAGAAGCGGCACAGATTATTGAAAACCCGATTCTTTCCAACTTTAAGGAAGGGTTGTCCGTCTTAGAATACTTTATTTCTACCCACGGGGCTCGTAAAGGGTTGGCGGATACAGCATTGAAAACTGCCGATGCGGGTTATTTGACACGTCGTCTGGTGGACGTTGCTCAAGATGTTATCATTAATGAAGAGGATTGTGGTACTTTGCGAGGCTTGGTGGCTACGGCAATCAAACGCAATGAAGATGTTGTAGAAACACTTTACGACCGTATTTTGGGTCGTACGGCAGTTCATGATGTGATTCATCCGATTACAGGAGAATTGATTGTTGCAGCAGGAGAAGAAATCACCGAATCTGTAGCCAAAGCTATCGAGGATTCTCCAATAGAACAGGTAGAGATACGTTCTGTTCTTACTTGTGAATCCAAAAAAGGAGTGTGTGCCAAATGTTATGGTCGTAACTTGGCGACAGGACGTATGGTACAGCAAGGGGAAGTTGTTGGAGTTATTGCCGCACAATCCATTGGAGAACCGGGTACTCAGTTGACACTTCGTACATTCCATGTCGGAGGTGTTGCAGGAGGAGTAGCTGCAGACAATAAAGTAGTTGCCCGTTACGATGGCCGGATAGAGATAGATGATTTGCGTACAGTACAGAAAAAGGATGCTTCAGGATCTGTATCTACGATTGTAATCAGTCGTTTGTCTGAATTGCGAATAGTGGATGAACATACAGGTATTACCTTGTATAATCACAATCTTCCTTATGGTTCCGTTCTTTTTGTGGAAAACGGTTCTCATGTGAAGAAAGGGGATATGGTTTGTGAATGGGATCAATATAATGCGGTAATCATTTCGGAATACGATGGTACAGTATTGTTTGATAGCGTTATAGAAGGTGTTACATATCGAGAAGAAGCGGATGAACAGACCGGTTTCCGTGAAAAGGTGATTATTGAAACGCGAGATAAAACGAAGAACCCGGTTATTAAGATTGTCGGTTCGAATGGAGAAGAACAGAAACAGTATAACTTGCCGGTAGGTGCTCATATCGTAGTCAAGGAAAATGCATCGGTTACAGCAGGGGATATCTTGATTAAGATTCCTCGTGCCGTAGGTAAGGCGGGAGATATTACCGGAGGTCTTCCTCGAGTAACAGAATTGTTTGAAGCTCGTAATCCGTCGAATCCGGCTGTGGTATCTGAAATTGATGGGGAAATTTCGTTCGGCAAAATTAAGCGTGGTAATCGTGAGATTATTGTGACTTCGAAAGCCGGAGATGTGGTTAAATATCTTGTTCCATTGTCTCGTCAGATTTTGGTTCAGGAAAATGACTATGTGAAAGCAGGGATGCCTCTTTCTGATGGGGCGATTACACCAGCCGATATTTTGGCTATTCAGGGTCCGACGAAAGTTCAGGAATATATCGTAAATGAAATTCAGGAAGTTTACCGTATGCAAGGTGTTAAAATCAATGATAAGCACTTTGAAATTATAGTACGGCAAATGATGAATAAAGTTCGTATTGATGATCCGGGAGATACTAAGTTCCTGGAAGAACAAGTGGTTGATAAATGGGAATTTATGGAAGTCAATGACGACATTTACGATAAGAAAGTAGTTACGGATGCCGGAGATTCCGATGAGTTGAAACCGGGTCAAATAGTTACCTTGCGAAAATTACGGGATGTTAATTCTGTCTTGAAACGTAAGGATATGAAATTGGTAGAATATCGGGATGCGGTACCGGCAACTTCGAATCAGATTCTTCAGGGGATTACGCGAGCTGCTTTGCAAACCAGCAGCTTCATGTCAGCAGCTTCCTTCCAGGAAACAACAAAAGTATTGAATGAAGCAGCCATTTGGGGTAAAGTAGATCCATTGGAAAAATTGAAAGAAAATGTGATTTGTGGTCATTTGATTCCTGCAGGAACAGGATTACGTCAATATCAAAATATTGAAGTAAAACTAAAATAAGATACAAATTCATTTAATGTTAAATAGAGAAAGTTGGGAGGTTTCCCGACTTTTTCTATTTTTGTAGAAAAGAGAAATTAATTATCTAATAAATCATTTTTGTATGATGAAGAATCGATGGCGACAACTTTGTTTATTTATGGTATGTTTGATTGCTGTTTTTCATGTTTCAGCAATTAATATTATCCCTATGCCGGCTTATATGGAAAAAGGAGATAGTACGATTATTTGTAATTCTTTTCGAATTAAAGCTCCAAAATCTTTGTCCGGAGAGGTTGTTTTATTGAAAGAAGCCTTGTCTGCACAAGGATATGCAATAGGAGATGGAATAAAAATCACGTTGTCACTGGATAAAAAACTACCTTCAGAATCATATGATTTACGGATTTCTTGTGAAAAAGGAATTGAAATAAAGGGCGGTGATGCGTCGGGAGTCTTTTATGGTACACGTTCTTTGCTACAATTAATGAATGCTTCGTCCAAGTCTGGAATTTTGGAGTGTTTGCATATTCAGGATAAGCCACGTTATGGATGGCGAGGTTATATGTTGGATGAATCCCGTCATTTTTTCGGAGTGGAGAAGGTAAAGCAGCTATTGGATTTAATGGCTTATTACAAGTTGAATAAATTTCATTGGCATTTGACTGACGAACCTGCTTGGCGTATAGAGATAAAAAGATACCCTTTATTGACCACTGTTGGCGGTACGGGATCCTGGAGTGATCCGGATTTACCGGCAGCTTATTATACGCAGGAACAGATACGTGATATTGTTTCTTATGCAGCAGCACGGCATATAGAGGTTATTCCGGAAATAGATATGCCGGGACATGCGACAGCAGCGAATCGAGCTTATCCGGAATTAACGGGAGGAGGAACTCCTGAACATCCTGATTTCACTTTTAATCCGGGGAAGGAGGAAGTTTATGCTTTTTTAACTAACGTATTACGGGAGGTTTCAGAACTTTTTCCTGCTCCATACTTGCATTTAGGAGGGGATGAAGTTGCTTTTGGTATTAAGGCATGGGAAACCGATTCTTCGGTACAGGATTTATTAAAACGGGAAGGGTTGAAACAAGTGAAAGATGCAGAACGCTATTTTATGCTTCGTATGGCCGATTCCGTAAAAATGTTGGGGAAAAAATTGATAGGATGGGATGAGTTATTGGATATTTCTGTTGTTCAAAATAATACTGTAATTATGTGGTGGCGACATGATCGTACTGAACAATTGAAAAAATCGGTATCATCAGGTTTTTCAACGATTTTGTGTCCACGCCGACCTTTGTATTTTGATTTTATTCAACGGCAGGGAGATAAATGGGGAAGGGTTTGGAATGGATTTAATCCGTTGAAGGATGTTTATAATTATCCTGATTCAGATTTAGATCGGTGGAAATTGTCAGAAGAAGAGGAAAGACTTATATTAGGGATACAGGCTAATTTATGGACAGAGCGGGTTCAAAATGAAAATCGTTTGGATTATATGACCTATCCTCGGTTATGTGCTTTGGCAGAAGCGGCGTGGAGCTCTCGAGAGGTTAAAGATTTTGATTCTTTTTGTCAGAGACTGCAGGATAGTTATCGATTGTTTGATCAATTGGGGATTTATTATTTTCATCCGGATATAAAAGAACCGCAAGGTCCAGTGCGAAAAGAAAAAGAAGTCCCCATGGATTTTCGAGATTGATCTTGGGAGTTGTTGATAACTTTATGATAAAAAAGAGGGATTAAAAGAGTATAGATAATATACAAATGGTTACTTTTGATTTCTTAATTGAAAAGGGAGGAATAAATATGAATAACGAATTAAATTTTGAGATTACGGAAGAAGTTGCAGAAGGGGTTTATGCCAATTTAACCATTATAGCACATTCATCGTCAGAGTTTGTTCTTGATTTTGCACGGATTATGCCGGGAACGGATAAGGGGCAAGTGAAAAGTCGGGTAGTTTTGGTACCGGAACAGGCAAAAAGACTATTGATGTCTTTACAGGAGAATATTCGGAAATATGAAAAGAATTTCGGAGAGATTCAAATACATTTACTTCCCCATGAACAGGAGCCTATTCATATTACCCCGGTAGGAGAGGCATAGACTGAGTAGGAGAAAGAATAAGATTGAAAGGGAGTAGAATTTGTGACCTTCTTTTTTTTCACTTATCTTTGCAACATATAGAAATTTAATTAAAAGATAAAATATATATGGCTACAACTGCAGATTTGAAAAACGGAATGTGTATTGAATTAAACGGCAAGACATATACCGTAGTTGAATTTCAACATGTAAAACCGGGGAAAGGACCTGCTTTTGTTCGGACAAAGTTAAAGAATGTCGAAACAGGTCGTACCATAGATAATACATTTACAGCAGGAGAAAAAATAGAACCTGTACGTGTAGAACGTCGTCCTTATCAGTTTTTGTATGAAGATGATATGGGATGTAATTTCATGCACAATGAAACATTTGAGCAGATATGCTTTTCTCGTGATTTGATAGAGAATTCGGATTTGATGAAAGAAGGTCAAGTCGTGGAAGTGATGTTCCATACGGAAAAAGAGACCGTTTTAGCTGCCGAACTTCCGCCTATCGTAGATATGGAAGTAACTTATACCGAACCGGGCGTTAAGGGCGATACCGCTTCGTCCAATGCCTTGAAACCGGCTACGGTTGAAACGGGTGCTACGATTCGGGTTCCTTTGTTTATCAATACGGGCGAACGTATTCGCGTAGATACCCGTACGCGGGAATATTACGAAAGAATAAAATAGAGCGGATTTTATCGGTATTTATCGTGCATTAAAACGGGTTCGATCATCCGTTTTAATGCATTTCTTTTTGCAGAAATCTTATGTTGAAAGTAATGGCTGTGATGTTGTCCGGGATTTTGGCGGGGTGTCTTTTCCGCAGGCGTTCCCGTGCGTGGTTACCTTTCGTTATTTCCGGCTTCGTTTATCTTTTGTTGCTGTTTTTAGGTTTTTCGATCGGCGGCAATGCCTTGATTATGGATCGTTTGCCCGATTTGGGAACGGAGGCGTTGCTTCTTACGGCAGGAGCCGTTCTAGGCAGCGTTACAGCGGCCGGTCTTATTTATAAATGGATAATGCGTAGAAAAGCATGAAAGGAAGTCTGACCGTCGTCGCATTTTTTTTCATAGGCCTCTTGTCTGCTCGTCAGGGATGGATTCCCGATAGTTGGGCTGATGAGTCGATTTCCCGTTATATCTTGTACGGACTGATGTTTTTTGTCGGAATGTCGATCGGAGGCGATACGAAGGTTGTCCGGACGGTTCGGGAACAAGGCGTTCGAATGTTGCTGTTGCCGGCGGGGACGATGGCAGGTACTTTTGCCGGCGTGGCGGTCGCCAGTTTGTTTGTTTCCCGTACTTTGGCCGATTGTTTGGCTGTCGGCGCGGGATTCGGATATTATTCGCTTTCGTCGCTTTTTATTACGGAATACAAGGGAGCGGAACTGGGTATGGTGGCTCTGATCGCCAATATATTGCGGGAGATCGTGACTTTGTTGTTCGCTCCGCTGTTGGTCGTTCTGTTCGGCAAATATGCTCCCATCTCTGCCGGAGGCGCAACTTCCATGGATTCTACGCTACCGGTGATCGCCAAAACCGTAGGGCCGGAATTGGTCATCGTTTCGATTGTTCATGGTATTGTCGTCGATTTTTCCGTTCCTTTTTGGGTCGCA
>CASFOM010000005.1 GCA_949296295.1 uncultured Alistipes sp.
GGAAATAGCTCAGTTGGTAGAGCACAACCTTGCCAAGGTTGGGGTCGCGAGTTCGAGTCTCGTTTTCCGCTCTAAATTTCGGAAAAAAGGTTGTGTCTATTAACACAACCTTTTTTATTTATGATAAGAATTGCTGAAAAAACAGGGTGTTGAGGGGAGGAAGGGAAAATGCTGGCGTTTACTTACGTCAATAACTTGCCTGTATTTTGACAATACAGTGGTTGATAACAAATACATCTTCCTGTATAAAATAATTAATTAATCTCCCGAGAACCATGTCTTGAACTCATTGACGCGGAGTTTACTGACGATGATTTTTTCATTGGTCGGGATTTTAAGATTGATGGATAAACGATTGTTGAACCATAAATCGATATCCTTGACTGCCGTACGTGAAATAAGGTATTGCCGGTTGGCTCGGAAAAAATACTCAGGATCAAGACTTTCCGTCAATTCATCAAGGGTGTACGGAACCATGTAACTCTCCCGATTATTTAATACAGCTTTTGTAATGCCGTTTTCAATATAAAAATAATGTATCTGGTCTACCGATAGGGGCAGTAATTTATCGCCTTTGTAAGGAATGAGAAAATGAGATTTGTAGTGGTCCCGCTTTTGTAAACTGCGAACTAATGCCCATAACGATTCTTGTGAATCCGGATGGTTGTGTAGGGTTTTCAACTTTTCAAATGCTTGCCTTAAGTCGGAGGAACCAATCGGTTTCAGCAAATAATCAATACTGTTTACTTTGAAGGCTTTAAGGGCATATTCATCGTATGCCGTCGTGAATATGATGGGGCATACGATCTGGATATGTTCAAATATCTCAAAAGAAGAACCGTCGGCTAAATGGATGTCTAAAAAAACAACCTCAGGACTTGGATGGGTCCTGAACCAGGCAACGCTTTCTGTAACACTGTCAAGTATTCCCACAACTTCTGTCTCAGGGGCTACTTCTTTTAAAAGAGCCATCAAGTTACGTACAGCTGCTTTTTCGTCTTCTATGATTAGCGCTTTCAGATTTTAATCAGGTTGATGTAAGGGAAGCCGAACGCAAAACGTATCGTTTTCCGCCGATATCTGAATCTCTTTCTGCCATAGCAGGTAGTACCGTTTCGCTAAATTGTTCAGGCCTATACCGGGCCCTCCCGATGCCTGCCTTTTGGCTTGTATATGATTACATACAATAAGTGTCTGACCCTCCGTACGGATGGATATCATCAACGGATTGCGGTTACTGATTTCGTTATGTTTAACAGCGTTTTCGATGAGTAACTGAACAGACATGGCCGGTAATCGAAATGCCGACAGGTACTCATCGATATCGATTTCAAAATTCAGATTCTCTTCATAACGCATCTTCATCAGGAAGATATAGGCCTTTGCAAATTCCATCTCTTCCCCAAGAGTGACACACTGCATATCGTTGTCCTGTAACGTGTAACGCAATACACGAGATAATTCCTGTGTATAATCTAACGCCTTGGTCGGAGATTCCCGAATCAACGATTGCAAGGTGTTGAGCGAGTTGAAAAGCATATGAGGATTCAACTGATTTTTCAATGATTCATACTGATGACGTAAACTTTCTGTCCGCAACTCTTCGTTCTCTACAACAATACGCTGTTGTTTGTGTACTAAATGAATAATGTAGTTGCTTCCTGTAACGATACAGGCTATAATCAAATCCCGTAACGGATGAAGGTAGTGATGGACCATGGCGTCGATGGCCGGAATATCAAATTGATGATGAAGGACTACAAAGAGTTGACCGAAAAGACTGCTAGCTATCCAGGTTAGGAAAAACGATAGGACCATCTTCGTCTTGGTTATCCGGATCAGCGGGGTGTTGAAACGGAAAATCCGTGTATTCATCCAAAAAAGCACAAGAAGTGAAAGGAATGTAAACAGAATTTCGTTGAGTACATCCGTAGGTTCCATCTCAGGAAACAATTCCTGACGCTCAAAACTGTCCGAGAGTGAAAGCACCTCCGGGAAATGAATTAGTACAGCCACCACTGCTGAAATAATCAGGGTGGAGAGAAAATATTGGTCTTTCAGTAAAAAAGATGCTTTCATGCTGCAAAAATAATACTATTCCGGGTAAACATGTGCTGTGGCATACATCCCCGGACGAAATTGAGCATCCCCCCGGGTAATACGAACATACACGTCAATAGAGCGGTTTTCCGTATTTACTTGTTGACCAATCATGGAAACGGTTCCATGAAATAGCTGTCCATCCAGACCATTAACCCGAAACTCAACACGATTGCCTGTTTTTAAATGATTCAAGTCCTTTTCATACGCGGTCAGACACAACATCATTTCACTTTTATTTATAATCTCACAGAGCGGTTCTCCTGAATTGAAATGTTTTCCAATATTCATCTTTACATTGGTTGCGTAACCGCTGATCGGTGCTTTAATCTCTAAATAAGGGGTAATTCCGTTCTTTAACAAACAGGTAGTATCGATACCCAACAAGGTGAGTTGTGCAGCTGCCGCATCCATCCGGCTTCGCATTGAAAGATATTCTGCCTTGCTCTGTTGAAAACGTTTTTGGGAGGCAACTTCTTCTTGAGAGAGTACTTGTTGGCGCAAAAACTCGTTATACAGAAACTCATTTTGCGCATGGCTATCCAGATAGGTCTGCTGTAAGGTTATGAATTCGGGATTCTCAAGCGTTGCTAATACACTCCCTGCCTTGACATAGGTTCCCGGTAATAATGAGGTGCTGCGAATTAATCCTTCCATGGTCAGACTCACCGTAGCGTGATTTTCCGGAGAGGTCACAAGAATACCGTTGAATGAGGTCTGATTTCGTACAGCGGTGGCCCCTGATGTGGCATCCTTGGCTTCTGGAATAGAGTCTTTTTGCTCAACGGCAAGTGAAGACAGGGTGTCTGTGTCGGTAGTTTCAGCGATGACCGGCGCCGTCTCTGACGAAGTCGAGCCGGAACAGGCATAATTAAGAATAATAAAAAAAATCAATATCTTTTTCATGGTAAATTTATTTATCGATATAATTCGTATTCAAGAACGGCAATATTATATTGGTTGAGTGTCTCAAGGTATCCCCGACGAATTTCGAGTGCGGTATTCATGCTCATAATGTATTCGGCGATGCTCGTTTCGTTGTTGGATAACTGAAGTTGTGCGGCTCGCATTAGTACCTCCGCTTCGGGAAGTGCGGAATTGGTATAATAGCGAAGTCGCTCGTCATATTGGCGTAAACTCGATTTCAGTTCGGTAATGCGATTGTTTAACGTACGCAGATTGGTTTCCGCATCGTTCCGGGCAATGTAGCTGTCTATCTTGGCTTGACGTATGCGACTACGTTCCGTATTGAAGAAAATAGGGAACGAGGCACCGATTACGTAGGCATTCAATCCTTTGTCGGGAAGGATGTTTTGTCGTTGGTAACCTAACGATAATTCCGGAAAGAACCGACTCTTCCCGATTTTGACACGAGCTTCTGCCTCTTTGACTTGAGACTCAAAATAGTTGCGGTGAACTTCCGCTGAAACTTCGGGTGTCATTACAAATTGTGTCAATGTGCTGTCGAGGGGGACGAGAGAGGTGTCTGCATAGCAGACCCATTGTAAACGTGCGGCAGCAAGCCGGTATTCTTCTTGCGCCTGAGAAAGTTTGTTACGCATCTCGTTAGCTGTCGTAATGGTCATGCTCCGTTCGAGTTGTGTGATGTCGCCTTGAACATAACGCAATTCGCTTGTCCGGGACAATTCCGAGGCTAAAGCGTTTTGATCGGCATAGAGATTACAGAGTTCCTGGGTATAGAGATAATAGGACCATGCCCGTTTTACTTCGGCGATAATTTCTCGTTGTACAAGCTCTTTATAAAGCCCTCCGGTTTCTACCTGTTGGCGAATGAGTGCATTCTTGTAAAATGGTGTTAGCAGAGAACCCACTGATTGTGTGATATTGAGTTCCTTGTCATGACGTGTTATGCCGTTGAGCTGTCCGAAAGAGTAGTCCACGGTCATGGAGGGGAGTTCCCACGATTCGCCGCGCATCGCTTTGGTTCGTTCGATGGAGGCTTCGGCCGATTTTAGCCGAGGATGATTGGCCAGGGACAGAGAAATGGCTTCATCCAGTGTGACTCTTTCTTGCGCGTGTCCGTTCAGCGGAATTAAAAACAGCATTGGTAAAAGTACCACAGGGAAGAATTGACGGATTAGAGGGTGGCGACGGAGAAGCGCTGCCGTCCCTACCAATTTATAGAATACGGGGACTACGAACAGAGTGAGAAGTGTTGAAACGATAAGACCTCCTATGACTACTGTCGCCAAAGGTCGTTGTACTTCTGCTCCGGCAGTCGTGGCAATAGCCATCGGTACAAAGCCTAACGAAGCAACTAAGCCTGTGAGGAAGACCGGACGCAGCAGGTGTTGTGTCCCGGATACTATGATACGACGGGTAGAAAGATGATGAGTGGTTCGGTCCCGTAAAGCATTGAAATGATTAATCATAAGAATACCGTTGAGGACCGCTACCCCGAAGAGTGCGATGAAACCTACCCCTGCTGAAATGCTGAAGGGAAGACCTCGCAACCATAAGGCTAAGATACCTCCAATAATCGATAGGGGTACGGTCGAGAAGACTACCAAGGTATAGGTTATACTCTTGAATGCGAAAAAGAGTAATAACAGAATCAGCAGCAAGGCGACGGGAATTACTATAAGTAACGTCTGAATGGCGTTCTGGAGATTTTCAAACTGTCCTCCATATTCGAAATAATAGCCGGGTTGGAGGGAAATATTCTGTTCGAGTGTTTGACGAATGTTGGCTACGACCTGTTGAATATCTGCATCCCGGACATTTACTCCAATCACTACCCGACGTTTCGTGGCGTCCCGGTTGATTTGCAAAGGTCCATTGATCAAATCAATCGTGGCTACTTCACTTACGGGAATTTGAATACCATCAACGGTTCGGATAAACAACCGGTCAAGATCCAAATGGGCAACCTTCGCTTCATCGAGGCGTACAACCAAATCAAAACGGCGTTCATTCTCAAAAACCGTCCCTGCCACCTCGCCTGCATACGCCGATCGGATGATGCTGTTCAGTTCCTCTATGTTGATTCCATAACGCGCAATCTTTGAACGATTATAGTTTACGACAAGTTGAGGAAGTCCCATCGCCTGCTCTACCAGGACATCTGCCGCTCCCGGTACTTGTTCAACATACTTGGCCGCCTCTTTCGCTTTGGTGTATAATTCCGACATATCCTCTCCATAGAGTTTAATCGCTATATCGGCTTTGGCGCCTGTCATGAGCTCGTTGAAACGAAGTTGAATCGGTTGGCTGAAATTAAATTCCGCACCTGAGATGGTGTCAAGCGAAGCCTTCATCTTTTCTACCATCTCAGCACGTGATGAAGCACTTGTCCACTCTTTAAAGGGTTTCATGACAATCATGATATCGGCATCTTCTACTGCCATCGGATCGGTCGGCACTTCTGCTGTCCCAATCTTGGCTACAACATGTTTGATCTCTGGAAAATGATCCATCAGAATTTTCTCGGCTTTTTCTGAGATTGCTATACTTTGCGTTAGCGAACTACCTGCGGGAAGAGTCATCTGCATCGCAAAATCTCCCTCATCAAGGGTGGGGATAAATTCTGCCCCTAACCGTGTAAACAACATCAGACTGCCGATGAAGGCGCCAACTGCTATACATACGGTCGTCCAGCTAAATCGCATACAAACGGCCAGAATTTTCTGATATATACGGTTTAACCAGGCAAAAAAGCGGTCAGCGAATGTCGGTCGGACTCTTATATTACGTTTGAGAAACAGCGAAGACATCATCGGGACATAGGTTAGGGAGAGAAGAAGAGCTCCTATGATACAGAATACCAGTGTCTTGGCCATAGGGGTAAAATATTTCCCTTCTATTCCCGTCAAGGTGAGAATGGGGAAGAAGACAATTAATATAATGATTACCGCAAAGGTTGCTGAACGAACTACATTGCCTGCTCCTGAAATGATTTGTTCATCCATCTGTTGATGGGTTAATTTCCTGCCTAAGTTCGGACCACTGTACAAATGGGCGAGGATTCCTTCTACAATGACAATTGAACCATCGACAACAATGCCGAAGTCAATGGCTCCGAGACTCATCAGATTGGCTGATACGTTGAATACTCGCATGAGAATAAATGCAAAGAGCATGGCTAACGGAATGACAGAGGCCACAATGAGCCCTGCTCGAAAATTTCCGAGGAAAAGAATCAGAACTAAGAATACGATGATGGCTCCTTCTATCAGGTTACGTATTACCGTTGAAATATTACGGTTTACGAGCTCTGAACGATTCAGATAGGGATTGATGGAAAGTCCTTCCGGCAACATCTTCTGGATTTTCGCTACACGAGTTTCCAACTCCTTGGTCACTACATTGGCATTGGCGCCTTTCAGCATCATGGCAATACCTCCGACACATTCCCCTTTCCCGTCACGAGTCATTGCTCCGAATCGTTTTGCTGAACCGAATTTCACTGTCCCTACATCGCTGACATGAATGGGGATGCCCCCTCGGTTCGCTACGACAATGTTTTCGATATCTTCCAAAGAAGAAATCATCCCTTCGGAACGGATATAATAAGCCCGATTGGCCTTTTCAATATAACTCCCTCCCGTATTCTGGTTGTTGCGACTCAAAGCCTCGAACACATCTCCAATCGTAATGTTGAGCGAATAGAGCGCGTCGGGATCTACCGCTACTTCATATTGTTTGAGATATCCTCCGAAACTGTTGATTTCAACAATGCCCGGAATCCCCGACAACTGACGCTTTACGAGCCAATCCTGAATGGTACGTAATTCCATCGCATCGTATTGATCTTCGTAACCCGGCGCAACGTCAAGAGTATATTGATAAATCTCCCCCAACCCTGTGGTGATGGGCATCATTTCTGGGGTCCCTAATTCTGACGGAATTTCTCCGGATACGGTTTGTATCTGTTCGTTGATAAGTTGTCGCGCATCGAGTATGGGAACACTTTCTTTGAAAACAACGGTAACTACCGACAGACCGAAACGCGATACGGACCGTATCTCTTCTACATTCATAATATTGCTCATCGCAACTTCGATGGGAAAGGTGATGAGTTGTTCGACTTCCTGTGGTGCCAAGGTTGGAGATACGGTTACAATCTGTACCTGATTGTTGGTAATATCCGGAACAGCATCTATGGGAAGTGTGAGCATGGAATAGATCCCTCCTGCAAGCAGGAAGAGTGTGGTTAAACCTATAAAGAGTTTTTTCATGACCGCAAAGCGGACGATAGATTGGAACATGATATCAGAAATTATTATAATTTCGACAAAAGTAGTCGGACAGAAACAAGATGATACGAAAAAATATTGAAGTAACCTTTTTGGCCGATGAATGAACTGAATGGCCAGGTGAACTTTATTATGATGAAGGATTGAGGAATATTCAACGGGGTGTTGTCCCCTCAAAATAGGGTGTGTCGGATGAGGTCTTTAAGAACCGTATCCCCGGCGAAAAATAACAACGGAGAGAATGGGGCAGTTTTCCCCTATCCTCTCCGTTGTTATATATAGCGTTTGAAAATAATGATTTCAGGAAATTTGATGGGCCGTTGAAATAAGTTTTTCAATAACGCCATTATGATTGGTTGACGATTATTCTATTTTCATGGTTCCCATTGCGGATTTACTTGTTCCAAACTTTTTCCCATACAGAATCCAATAGTAGGTGGACGCAATAAGAAACATCCTTTTGGAAAGGGGCATGGTAGCATGAATCTCAAGATAATGCTCTTCGGCCATTGATTTTGCTAATTTTTTTATCGCTCTTTGGGCTACAAATCGAAACGGAGTCTTTAAAATGGCTTCTCCGCTGCCCAACATTAAAACAGAACCTGTCCGGTACTGGTTTTGCCGACAAAAATAGCGCATCATTTCTACGGCTATTTCATTTTGTTGGTATTCCAAAAAGCCACAATTAATGAATATGGATATTACGGGTTTCTTTTTTAATGAAGCAACCTCCAGAGATTTTAGAAAGTTCAAAAGTGTGACCGGTAAGGCATCTGCGTAAAGAGGAAATATGAATAAAACATCTGAATATGCTTCCATTTTAGCACACAACTCTTCGTGATTGTTCTTGGTAATATTGAAATATGCGGTCTCGGAGGAGCAAAACTTCATGAAAAGTTCTGCATAACGTCGCGAATTCGATTGGGAAGCCCTGGGGCTGCCGTTCAATATCATTATTTTCCCCATTCTTCTATTATTTTTTTTACTGTATAATCTATGTCGGATTCAGAGATAAATAATATTTTATAACTGCTGAAACTCATGTTGTTGGCATTTCTTGCAATTAAACGTTTGAAAATTTCTTTTTCTTCCTCTGCAAGGTCCCCATATCCAATAATTGTGGCATGTTTCGCCGTTACGGCGCGTTGAACATGATGGGTCTCTCCTTGGAAAATTCGGATAAAAGCCTGTTGAATGGGAATGGCCCGTTCCAACATTGTCTTCATAATACTATCATACCCTCCGTATTTAAGATGGCTGATATACAGTACTTGGTCACTCTGGGCAATAAGAGGATATACTTTAGTGGCATCGTCACGAATGACGCATCTGCCCGGTGTCTTTGTCCAACAACCAAAACATCCCTTGCATTGAGCGATATTTAAGGACGATAAATCAAAATGGACGATGTCACTCTTTGGCGGTAAAGAGATGTTTATGGCTTTGTCACTGAGTATTAATTTCATTCGCTTTAATTTAAATGAGCTCTTTTATGAAAAGAATAAAACCTTTATCTGTTGAAAATGGGGAAATCGAATCTTTAATGCACAATCTTTATACCTGAAATTATCAGATAAGGAGAGTCGTAAAGTTTTTGTCCTTATTATTTTAACCTGTTTCCCAGAATTTTATTGTGTTGAATACTGTGAAGTTAGTTCGATTTTTGGGAAATATTAATAATGATGAAAAAAGGTATGGTCATGACTTGTCTTAAATAATGATGGAGCTTCTTTAATAAAAGGAGGTGTGTCATCATGATAACCGGTTACGTTACGTTATTTCCGGAATTCAGGTGAAGTTATTGGTCAGTAAATGTCTCTTGTTGCATTCATCTTCAATACTTTGTATCTTATAACTGAAAGGGCAACATCAAAATAACGATTGACGTTGCCCCTTCAAGTTGTGAATGTTATAATCTTTTCCTCCTACTGCCATTTTATAGGTTTAAACTTTCAATCCATTGAGATATCTCTTTTTCATTGCTATGGTTTAGCAATTTCCCTGATTTGAAATTTATACTGGGGTAACTTTTCTTTAATATGGTTACACTGTGGTCAATACTACTGCCTCCTGACGTGGCAAATGGAACCACAATCTTATTCTCTAAATGGTGCTTTTCGATAAAGGTATTGATAATACGAGGAGCAAGGTTCCACCAAATGGGATATCCTATAAATACAACATCATATATCTCCATATTCCCTTTTATCTCTTTTATTGCTGGACGTGATGTCGTATCATTCATTTCCAAGGAACTGCGTGACCGGGTGTCGTGCCAGTCAAGATCCTTGTCGGTATATATTTTTTCCGGAGTGATGCTGAATAATTCTCCTTGCGTTATACGTGCTATCTGTTTTGCGGCATTTGCCGTGGTTCCGCTTGCCGAAAAATAACATATTAAAATTCGGTGGTTGGAGGTGGGGGGTATAGAACTTTGTGCCATTGTCTGTAAGTTGATGAATATAAACGTCAGAATGATCTGAAAAACTCGATGTTTCATTGCCTAATATATATTAATTTTTTTGATTATTGATGTAATCTCGTTCCCGTTTATTTATTATTAGGGGAAATGCTTGTCTTTTAAAAACAAATCTTTATTTCTCATAACCATCATGTTGAAATGTTGTTAAGTAAATTGTTCCTCATTTGAAGAATGGTCGGATCCCTGATTAAGACAGATGAAAATCCCAATAGGGATAAAACAATAATTATGGATAACATTACAAAGGTAGAAACGCCGATTTTTTAGTAATTAAATGATTTACGGATAATATTACCTTTTTTACTGTTTTTGTGAGGAGACTTGTTAAAATCCAACTTGTTTCTGTTGCTCCGTATTGTATCGTTCCCCTACAATAGATATCGTTTTTATCCTGTTTTCCAACTCTTCCCATTCTTGGCGAGATACTGTAAAATCAAGCGTACGGATGTTTTCTTCTAAATGAGAAAGTTTTGTAGTCCCCGGAATAGGTACGATCCATGCGGCTTTTTGCAATAACCATCCCAAAGATACTTGTGCCGAAGTCATGCCTCTTTCCCGTCCAAAAGATTGCAACTCGGCAACGATACGTGTATTCGCACGAATAGCCGCTGGTTGAAAGCGGGGTAATCCCGGACGATTATCATTCTGAGAATCAAAAACAGTATATTCATTAATGGCTCCCCCTAAAAAGCCCCGATTTATGGGACTGTATGGAACAAAGCCAATACCTAATTCTTTACAAACATCCAATACTCCATTTTCTTCTACCAAACGATGCATTAAATGATATTCACTTTGAATAGCTGTTAATGGACAGATGGCATGTGCTTTACGAATCGTATCTGCCCCTACTTCACACATTCCCCAATGCATTACTTTCCCTTCTTTGATGAGATCTGAAAGGGTCCCTGCAACATCTTCGACAGGAACATTCGGATCGAAACGATGTTGGTAAAAGAGCGGGAGTACTTCAAGACGCAAGCGTCGCAAGGAGTCTTCACAATAACGACGGATGGTTTCGGGACGACTGTCTTGACGTCCTGTCGCTTTGCCGTCGATTATTTCATGACCAAATTTCGTACTGATATTTATTTTATGACGAAATTCGGATAAAGCCTCTCCGGATAATAACTCGTTTGTTAATGGTCCGTAAATACTTGCTGTGTCAAATAGTGTTATCCCCCGAGCTACTGCTTCTTGTAATAGACGAATACAGGCTCGTTTGTCCGGATGTTGGCTTCGATTATAGGTCATACCCATAACCCCAAAACCGAGAGAAGAGACAGGAAAGGACGCAGTACCATTCCCTAAGGTGCGGGTAGAAGAAATTGTTGCTTCTCTTTTCTCCGATTTTTGGGAAGATACGGGAAAGGAGCGAGCTGACATAAGAGAACTGGCTGTTGCGCCAGAGGCGATAACAGCTCCTGCCGTTATCTCTTGTCGTAGAAAATTACGACGATTCAGCGTTTTCTTATTATTCATAACGTCTCGGTTTTAGTGTATGGAGAACCCTCCATCTATCAATAAGGCATGACCATCTATAAAACTGGATTCGGGACTGCATAGCCAGAGTACCGCATGAGCTATCTCTTCCGGATTTCCCAACCGACCTGCTGGAATATCTCGTATAAGTTCTTGTTCTAATTCTGGATTATGATGGAACAGACGGGAAGCCATCGGAGTACGAATTACTCCAGGGCAGACAGCGTTGATGTGAATGCCTTGCGAGGCGTAATCGATGGCTGCTGTTCGTGTCAATCCTATAACGGCATGCTTGCAGGCAATATAGGCTGCCTGACCTCGAAAACCTGTTACGCCCCCTTGAGAAGAGGTATTGACAATATATCCTCCGCCTTGTTGAAGCATTTGTCGAATTTCGTAACGCATACAGTTCCATACCCCTTTGAAATCAACGGCTACTGTACGGGTAAATTCTTCCTCTGTAATTTCAGCCATAGGACGTTGGGGTGTTTGAATTCCGGCATTGTTTAAAGCCATGTCAAGGTGTCCGTAGGCTGATACAATCCATTCTATCATTGACTGAACCGATAAAGTGTCTGAAACATCACAACGATAGGCAATAGCTTGCTGCGTTTCGTTGGTTAATTGTGCTGCCTGTTCCTCGGGTGCTTCAATATCGGCCATGATGGTAATGGCACCCGCTTCCGCAAAGGCTTTCGCACAAGCGAATCCAATACCTTGGGCAGAGCCTGTTACCAAAGCAATTTTGCCTTGCATAGTTTGTCTAATTTCCATAGCATCAAATTTTAAGTTGTTGATGCAAAGGTAGAAATGACGTTTTGTACCGATTTTGTCTGTCAGCTCAAATGATTTTGTCTATAAGCTCAACTTTTGATGATTTGAGTCAGAAGAACCATTATATAATAGAAATTCAATAAGAGGAGGGGTGTGGGGAAATTATTTTTTGAAAAACGGGAAGAAATGATTATTGACTGTTTCTCGGAGAACAACCAAAAGTTTTCTTATAAATTTTGGAAAAATGGGACAGATCCTTGAATCCTACATCATAACATACTTCTGTTATTGTCTTTTGTCCTTTATGTATGAGTTCCCGGGCTGCTTCCAAACGTCTTCGGATAATCCATTTTTGAGGGGTGAGGTCACTTATTTTGGCAAAATCACGTTTGAAAGTTGCTAAAGAACGACCTGTATAAGCCGCTATTTCTCCCAGAGAAAGATCATACATGTAATTTTCATTCAGATAATCCAGTATGTCTATTTTCCAAGGTTCTACGAAGTCGAACAGAGAAGCGTAAAGACTTTTGTCGGTATGTAGCAATACGTAAATACCCTCAATCATTTTCAGTTTAAGTACTTCTTCACTCGGTTTCAAACCTGCTGTGAAATAAGGGGCGACAGATTCAAATAGACTTCGAATATCGGGACGCCGGAAAGGAAGAATGCGTAAACTGGTTTTTTCCCGTTTCGTCTCTTGGGGAAGTTGTTGGGTATCTAATGTTTGATAAAATTCTCGTAGAAAGTTACGAGAAAATTTTAATACGATGGAATGATAGGGTTTTTCTGCTGTCGCATATTTTTGTAACCACATTCGGTGATCGCGTCGCATGAAGGCACAATCTCCCGGATGCAGGATGGTTTTTTTCCCGCGTTCTTCTATTTCCAATGCTCCGGAACACAGATAAATAAGGGTATGTTCCCGATTTTCATGGGCACATCCCCGATCATCAGTGAAATAACTTGCAATGAGTGTATTCGAGCAGTTAAAGACATCCAATCGTTCCATGATTTTTTCGATATTTATATGACAAAAATAAAATTTAAGAGAGAAAGATTGTTGGCTGTCAGGCTCATTTTGACTTTTGAAAAGAATAAGAAATTATTTGGTAAATTACGGTCAATTAAAAAGGAGTAAAATGTAGAGGAAGAAAACAGTTGAAAAAATGAGAGGGAAGACAGATAATGTTGAAAAATGTTTTCAAAAGAAAATGTATCTTTAGTCTTAAATTTATGTGCGGGAAAAAATAGAGAAGGGAAAATGTTTAAAGAGAGTTTTTTCGGCATGTTTTTTATGGAGTAGAAGTAACTAAAAAAAATGAATATGGCATCAGTAGAATCTTTATTTGACCTTTCGGGGAAAGTGGCGATTGTTACTGGAGGAGGAAACGGTATCGGTCGTGGATGTTGTGAAATGCTTGCAGCGGCAGGTGCCGCCGTAGTAGTCGGAGACCTTAAGGAAGAGGATGCTCAAAAGGTAGCTCAGGCTATTCGTGAAAAAGGAGGGAAAGCAATCGCTGTACCTTGTAATGTCTTGGAAGAAAAGGATTTGGGCCATTTGGTAACTCAGACGGTCGAAACTTTTGGAACTGTAAATATATTGGTGAACAATGCCGGTGGTGGAGGTGGAGGACGGGAAAATCCTTTGAATATTGAATCGGAGTATGTAGAACGAATTTTTAAACTTAATGTGTTCAGTGCATGGAAACTGTGCCGTTTGGTCGTTCCTTATATGGCAAAATCGGGATATGGAAGCATTATTAACATTACTTCCATGAGCAGTATCAACAGGAGTCCGAACATGAGCATTTATGCTTCCTCTAAGGCGGCTTTGAATCACATGGCTGCCAATCTTGCTTTTGACTTTGGCCCAATGAACATACGGATTAATTGTGTAGGGCCCGGAGCTACCCGAACTCAGGCACTTGCTTCGGTACTGACCCCTGAAATTGAAGACAGAATGTTGGCTCATACTCCCATACGTCGTTTGGGAGAGGTGCAGGATATTGCAGGCGCGGTACTTTATTTTGCTGCCCCTGTCTCGCAATGGGTGAGCGGACAGGTGTTGTTTGTCAATGGTGGAGGCATACAGACATTGGACTGAGGGGGTGTCTTTGAGTAAAGTGCCTGTATATGATTTTATCTCCTGAAGAAAAGCGAAGAGAGGGGAAGTAAGAGAAAGATATTGACGGGATGAAATGGGATACGATTGAAATAACAACGGAGGAGGGAAGGCAAGTCATGGCCCAGGCGCCCCTCGTTTTGTCTGTCAGCCGGGCTACTGATATTCCCGCGTTTTATGCAGAATGGTTCTTTTATCGTTTAAAGCAGGGATATTCTGTTTGGAAAAATCCGTTTAATGGGGTTCGATATTACATTGCTTATGAGCGGGTGCGGGTGATTGTTTTTTGGACAAAAAATCCTCAACCCATATTCCCTTATCTGCATATTCTGGAAGAAAGGGGCATTCATTATTATTTTCAATATACGCTTAATGATTACGAGGCGGAAGGATTGGAACCCGGATTACCTCCGTTGAATCAACGTATAGATACCTTTCGAAAGTGTGTGGAACGGGTGGGAAAAGGTCGTGTCGTCTGGAGGTTTGATCCCTTTATTCTTACAGACCAGATGACTGTGGATGTATTGTTGGGGAAAGTGGAACATATTGCCACACAACTTTTGGGGTACAGCAATCAATTGGTATTCAGTTTTGCAGATATTGCCCAATATAAAAAGGTCCGGAACAATTTACGCAGGAAAGGAGTGAACTATCGGGAATTTGATGAGCGGCAGATGAAGGAGTTGGCGGAGAAACTGTCGCTTTTGAACAGACATTGGGGATATCGGTTGGCTTCTTGCGCTGAATCGGTCGATTTATCTCCCTTTGGTATTGAGAAAAACAAGTGCATTGATGATGAATTGATGGTGAATTATTTTTCGGAAGATACTGTATTGATGGATGTCTTGGGGGTTAAAATCGGACAAAATGGTTCTTGTCCCTTTCCTTCACGACAATATTTGCTTCGAAAAGACAAAGGTCAGCGTCGTTGCTGTGGATGTGTGAATAGTCGGGATATTGGAGAGTACAATACTTGTCCTCATTTGTGCCTTTATTGTTATGCCAATGGTTCTCAGGAAAAAGTTGAAAGAAATTATCGGCTTCACTGTGCTTCTCCCCAAGGAGAGACGATTACGGGATGATGAAAAATTTTGCAACTGAATTGCAGAAATCTTTGTCTATTTTTGTCCTGTCAGACGGGCATGTTTGGGATAAGAAAAATGGAATCCGTCTCAAATGAGTATAGAATTATGGAATTGCATCATCAACATCATGAATCACTCCTTGTCGATTCTTCCTTGAATAGCGTTTTTATTATTTCCATTGTTTTGAATCTGCTGTTTGTGATTGTAGAAGCAGTGGTGGGTTGGTGGGAAAATTCTTTGGGCCTGTTGTCGGATGCCGGTCATAATCTGGGGGATGTCTTTAGTCTGTTGCTCGCTTTGTTGGCTTTTCGGTTGGCCAAGTTACCCGGAACCAAACGTTATACTTACGGTTATCAAAAGAGTACGGTGTTGGTTTCTCTCTTTAATGCCATTATTCTGTTGGTTGCCGTGGGGGCAATTATTATTGAGAGTATTCATAAGTTTCAGAATCCGCTGCCGGTGAATGGTTCTGCTGTTTCCTGGACTGCCGGGGTCGGTATTTTGGTCAATGGATTTACCGCATGGCTCTTAATGAGAAACAGAAAAAAAGATATGAATGTCCGGGCTGCATTTTTACATATGGCGGCAGATACCTTGGTTTCTGTTGGAGTAGTCGTTTCAGGAGTCATTATTATAAAAACAGGTTGGATGGTTATTGATCCTGTCATCAGTCTTGTGATTGCTATGGTGATTCTTGTCTCTACATGGCGATTGCTGGCTGAAAGTTTACGTTTGTCTTTGGATGGGATTCCTGAAAAAATCGATACAGCGCGCGTTTGGCGTATCTTGCAAAGCGAGCCTATGGTGAAAGAGGTGCATCATCTTCATATTTGGGCCATTAGCACAACGGATGTGGCATTGACTGCACATATTGTTATGGAGCATTTGGAGCATATGGAGGAGGTCAAGCAAAACATAAAAAATCGACTCAGGAAGGAGGGGATTACTCATGCCACACTTGAAGTGGAGGGAGCGGGAACCTGCTGTGACTGTAAAAATTGTATTTAAAAAAAGAAGAAGATGGAACGTCAGGGATATGTGGAACGTTTGGAACGGAAAAAAATAAGACCTACGGCAGTGCGGATATTGGTTTTGGAGGCATTGTCCTTATCTCCCCATGCCCTTTCTTTGCCTGACTTGGAGCGTGAATTGGAAACCGTGGATAAGTCTTCCATATTCAGGACCTTGAATTTGTTTCATGAATATCGTTTGGTGCATACCATTGAGGACGGAAGCGGCATATTGAAGTATGAAGTATGTCACGAAGAACAGTGTTCCGTTTCCGATATGCATCCCCATTTCTTTTGCGTGGTTTGTCGGAAAACGTATTGTTTTGAGCAGGAGCGTATTCCTGAGATAACTCTTCCCAAGGAGTTTGTCCAATATGAGATTAACTATATGATTAAAGGGGTTTGTCCCGCCTGTGCCGGTAAAATCAGATAGTTAACGGAATCAGCAGGAACGAGGAGACGATAACAAGCAGCAGAATCAGTAGCAGATACCGAGTGTGCTTTTGAGGAATCATTTTGCGGCAGATTCCTCCAATCATTTTCCAATGCAGAACAAGATGTAAGATCAGGAGAACAAGCAACAGGAGACTTAGAATCCAATGAATCTCTCCCCATTCATGGCGTCCCATGCCCATCCATTGTGAGATGGAGGAATGGATGCCTTGATGACGTTGTGCATAACCTGAAGGGAGGGCGTATTTAATCAATAATCCGATACCGCTTACGGCCGAAAATACAATTAATAACAGGATGTCGATGATGATATTCAGATAGTTTCGATTCAGCATGGAGAGTGCTTTTTAAGTTATTTGGCTTCATTGTATTTTAACAGCAAAAATAAAAAATAATATGGATGGAAATGAATGATTGATGGGAGCAGGTGATTTTTATCTGATTGGGAAAAGAAAAAAATAGTGGTTCAGGAACCTGTTTATCTGGGGCCTTTGTTGTACTTTTGTATTTGAGGGACCCTGTTTGGGAATATTGTAAAAAGGAGGAAAACTCATAAAAAGAATGGGAAAAGGAACTCAAAGGATTGAGCCTGATTTTCTTATTCAAGAGATTCAAAAACGGGTTGTCGTGGCAGCTATGGTGGGGTTCCCTTCAGATTCTTTCAGGGCAAATATAATATACTATCCACTTTATGAAGCATATAATAGATACGATGAACGAGGCTTATCCGATTTCGGAAGATACGATTCGAACATTGAAGGAAAATGTGGTGTTGTGTTCTTTCCCAAAGAAATATCGGTTGATTGAAGCCGGCCGGTTTTGCAAGTTTGCCTATTTTATAGAAAAAGGGATGACCCGTTCTTTTTGGGTGGTGGATGGAGAAGAGATTACAACGTCTTTTTCCTGTGAAGGTGGAATAGTCTTTAGCATGGATGAGTTGTATTATCATAAAATCAGTGAGGAGTTTGTGGAGACTCTTGAGGATGTGGTGGCATACAGAATTTTATTGACCGATTTGATTCATCTTTTCCAGACCAATATTGAATTGGCCAACTGGGGCAGGGTAATCCATCAGAACGAGTACAGACGATTGCATCGTTCTCATAAGGAACGCTTGTCTTTGTCTGCAAAAGGGAGGTATGAGGCTTTTCAAAAACAATTCCCTCAAGTATGCCAACGGGCCCAATTAGGATACATAGCTTCCTATTTGGGAATTACCCTTTCTACCCTTAGCCGGCTCAGGTCTGGAAAATAGAATGCGATTTTGATATAGGACAATTTTTTGCAGGAAGGAGTTTTGTACCTTTGCCATGTGCCTCAAATCGTAAGTAAAACGGGCGCATCTCTTTTGCAAGGTATTGGATTTGGCGGAATGTAAGGTTGAAGACTTGGGGGGATGATTGGAGTGGATTTCCGGAAATAATGCGGCAGTTTGCAAAAGATACACTTCATCTTGAACTTATATCGATTAAATCATGCAAAAAAATGCTTCTTCTGCTTTTGCAGATACGAAACCTCATTATGAACTTCTGGATGGATTGAGAGGGGTAGCCGCCCTTTTGGTAATTTGGTATCATGTATTCGAAGGTTTTGCCACCTCTCCTGTGGATCAGGGATTGAATCATGGCTATCTGGCAGTCGATTTCTTTTTTATCTTGTCCGGATTTGTTGTCGGGTATGCTTATGATGATCGGTGGAAAACGTCACTGACATTGAAAAATTTTTTTAAGCGTCGGTTGATTCGTTTGCATCCGA
>CASFOM010000006.1 GCA_949296295.1 uncultured Alistipes sp.
AAGTTCGGGAGATTCACAATTGGTTCTTCCCGGATCATATCTGTCTCCAACAGCCAATAATTTTTTTCCGCGTATGGTACGGTATGGAACATCAGGGAGGATATTTCTAAAAGCTTCCCATCTTTCCCTATAAGAATCTTCTATATCAAAAGAAAGTAATTTATCCAGTAAAAATTTAAGACATCCTATTTCCGTACAAGGATTGGTTACCCCTTGATAAGTCTCTGCACATCCTACTCCTTCCATAATAAAGTTACCATAAGCATCTTTTTGAGGATAATGTAATTGATAATATTTTATAAACTCATCAGCACATGGTAATAAAACAGTATCCAAAAATGATTTGTCTCTCGTATATTCGTAATACTGGCACATGATTGAAGGCAACTCAATCGTTGCTAACTGATGATATTTCAAATGACTTGGTGTTTGATCCCAATTAAATACTCCGACATTATACCACCAACTTGCTTCCATAATGAAAGCTCCTGCATGTCCAAATATCTTTTTACAATGGTCTTTACAAATTTCTAATCCGTCTTTTATAAATTCAAAACAGTTAATCATACAATCATAATCTCCCCGTGTAGCCATACTCCAATAATGATGGCGAGTATTTTGCCACATAAACGAAAGAATGGCCCAATCCCTATTATCAGGAGAGACAGGTTCATCTTTTGTCTTGTCAAAACCCAAAACACCAGCAGGCATATCCATTGTAAAAATAGAACCATTATAAGGAGGAGGAACTTCTCCCCTGCTTGCTATTGCTTCACAAAAACGTTCCAAGGCATACCGTTGCGTTATCTGACAGGCATTTTTTTGTGCTTCAATCGTTTTATGTCCTTCATACGCCAATGCTCCTTGTGGAATCTGGGTATAACGACACTGGTCCAAATGGACCAAACCTTTTCCACAAGAATGAACATCAATATAGCTTCTATCCCAAAAATCTTTCCAATATTTCAAATGGGCTTTCCTGTCAAAAAGGATTGGTTTATTTATCTCTTGAATAAATTTTTCGATAGAACCGGGTTGAGATGACTCCACTACAATATAATCCTGCCAATCCGTTTGTTTACCTGTACTTTCCAATGAATAGTCTGTTGTCTTTTTCAATCGCTTTCCTGTTAAGTTACATCCCGAGATCCGTCCGTAAATTGGATCCTTAACAACTTGAATTAATGAATCGGTATTCTGATTCATCAAGTTATTATACCAGTCAGAAGAACGATTTTCATAAGCCCATAACAATTGATTATCTGAAGAAGGTAATAATAAGCCAACTGTTCCTTCTTTCATTTCATTTTGAATACCTTTATTCAAAGGGCGCAAAGGCTCCACATAGTATTTAATAATTCTGGGAATCGAAGAGGAACCTTTCAAATGAATTAATGGTTGATTGGCAGCTACACAAATTTCCAAATTCAAATCTTTTGTTTTAACATGTATGGTAGCATCCGACAAAGACAACACCTGTTCAAAAGAGTCAAACGATAAGGCTGGTTCAAAACGCATCCGAATACGTCCAAGTTTGGGAAGATAATGTTTTGAATCGAATGCATTAACTTTACTAATATAAAACAATACATCTCCATTAGGTTCTACCCAAACATTCATTCCTATATCTCCATTTCCGAGAGGCATAGACCCAAATGAACTTTCACTGGGAGTATTCCATACAACATTTTGATGATTGACATCCCAGGCTAAAACGGTTAAACTCGTAAAGCTCAATAAAAGCAATAAGCTAAAACTACAAAACATACCCTTCATCATTCCGTGAACTAATATAAGTTTGGATTTAACTATTCATTTATACCAAAAGCACATAATATATGTACTATAAATCTTTATGAGGTAAAGGTAGTTTTATATATTTCTCCAGTGATTAAAAAAATGATATAATAAGTTTTAAAATTGACATGAGCATTCTCATCTGATTAAAGAATAAATTTATCCAAAACAAATATGTAATTAATCATTTTATAGTATAATACATATAAATCGAATAATCCGACTACATCATATAAATACAGTTTTATCTATTTTCAATTTTTACCCTTTCGGGATATAAAACAAACTTCGGGATAGACTTCGAAAAATATCGGAATATTTAACTGAAAGAGATAATAATATTCCCCAATATTATCTAAAAATCGACCAACGAGTAAGAACAAATATTATTCTAAAGAAATTATAAAAAACACGAGTAATTGTTGTATTTTTCCAGAAAAACATAAGATATGTTCTTAATGATTCAAATAAAAAATAGAGTATTGTAAATCAGATTCTTAACATTACTATTTCTATAATGTTTTTAATATAACAGCCTCGCAATCATATCTAACATTTATCTGATTTATAACAAATTACATCTATCATAAATTAAGAACCACATTTTATACAGATACTCAAGAAATCCTTATCCGTTAAATGTAGTTCTTAAAAAATGAAGAAATAATTTTACCATAAATATTGTACCCATGGACTTTGGGGATTAGTCAATAAATCATCTGCTGTTTCTTTCATCACAGAATTATATGACCTTTTCCCTCCCCATAAAGAACGTCCTATAATGTAACTCATGGCCAGTTCTTTCCAAGATACAAATGTTGTATGAGCTAATTCATAAGCAGAATTCATATAATCCCAGGCTTCTGTTTCTGTAATATATCCCATTTCACAACAAGCCCGTGCCAGGAAACAGATACGACCAGCATCCCACCCCACTACACCATAACGACGTAAATCATCTTTCGAAGTTATGACTTTACAGCCAATCAGTTCCTCATAAGTTTCTTGTAAGTTTTGAAATTGAGAAGTTATCTTATCATAATCTTCCTGTGAAGTCATATTTTTTTGAAAAATCTCATCTTGTTGTTCTGAATTATTCAACAAAAATGCTTCCCAAACAAATGGGAAATAGTAACGAAATCCTTTATTTAAAAGATAATCAAGTTCTCTCTTTGCATCCATGGTACTTGTTATGCCCCACCACTCTCCTAATATTTGCGGCAATACATCTTTAATCCCTGTCTCTATGGAATTTTGATAAGCCCCTTGTTGAGAAGCATACATCGCTCCAATAGCTATTTTTTTACACTGTTCAGCATTAAGAGTAGATTTAGAGTTAAGACAAACTCCTTTAAAAGCACGACGAACTTTACGAACTAATGCTACTGTACGTTTTCCTTTCTTATACAACCAAAAACAACCTGCAATAGCTGTTATGGTAATCATAATATAAAAATCACTACTCATTTGACCTGTTTATTTTTTGATTTATTTAATAATTATCTCTTGGGCAGATTTACCACATTAATAGGGATGTACCCGTTTTTTTATTAGATACATCCCCTATATATTTAAAGTTTACTTATTAGGAATTATATTTATGTCATAACTATCCGATTAAAGAACGGAATTCTTCAAACTGTTTCCATGAATCAAAATATTTTGTTTCAAAAACAATATACTTGTCCGGTAAACTTACTTTACATTGATTTTCTTCATCATCATCCTTTATATAGTTAATATCAGAAACAAGAAATGAATCGTACTCAACTTTTCCGCCTTTTATTACAGGATAAGTCACCCTTCCTCCATCTATTTTAATGGTTCCGCCCTGAGCAATAAGTGCCCTTGCTTTCCGCATATTAAAAAATGTCAGAACAAGCAATAATACACCTCCAATAATAAGAATAGTCGAAAATACCGCCGGCGATAATATCTCAGCTCGTCGAATACGGATTCCAAATGGATAGATGGCGGGTATGACTATCATACCAATACCGAAAGCTAAACTTGACAATTGATTTGTAAAAACACTTTTGGGTGTGTAGTTAAATGTCTTATGGACACTTTCAAATTTTTCTTTTTCCATATTTATTACCGATTGGTCATTTTTTATTGAACAAAGATATATAAAAAAAAGAAAACATGACCATA
>CASFOM010000007.1 GCA_949296295.1 uncultured Alistipes sp.
CTGAGTTACAAGTAATTGACGAATATTTACCCGAAGATTTATTGGATAAGGTAGATATTAAAGGGGCTCCTTGTTTGGAACATTGTAATAATTGTGATGGACCGAAGGCTCCGTTTGTTGAAGTAGGAGATAAAGTTATAGCAGAAGCGTCTGTTACCAAGGTAGTCGATGCTATTAAAGAGGCTTTGGGAAGGAAGTAATCCATGGCAGTAACCAATAATGCTATGATCATTAGACGCGAGTTGTTGGCTCGCGTTGCTAAATTGTTATTGGACGACAGACTTGTCGAAGATATTGACCGGATTCCCGTTCAAATCCGGCCTAAAAATGGAGATGTGTCCCGGTGTTGCGTTTATAAGGATCGGGCTATGCTCAAATATAAATTGATGGCATTGTTGGGATTTAGCGTCCAGCAAGAAGATGAAGAAATCACTCCATTGTCCGTATATGCTAAACGGGCTTTAGAACGGGAAGATATTTCTGAACCTCCCTTGACCGTAGTGGATGATGCCTGCAGCGGCTGTATAAAGGCCAATTATACGGTTACCAATATATGCCGGGGGTGTGTCGCCCGACCATGTATTATAAACTGTCCCAAGGGAGCCATTGATTTCCATTCGGGACATGCTGAAATTGATCCTAAAAAATGCGTTAATTGCGGAATATGTCAGAAAAATTGTCCGTATCACGCTATCGTTTATATCCCTGTCCCTTGTGAAGAGTCTTGTCCGGTAGGTGCTATATCCAAAGATGAAGAGGGTATAGAACATATCGATTACAGCAAATGTATCTATTGTGGGAAATGCATTGTTGCGTGTCCTTTTGGGGCTGTGATGGAGAAATCTCATTTGGTCGAAGTAATTAAAGCTTTGAAAAGTGATAAGAAGGTGATAGCTATGGTTGCTCCTGCTATTGCCGGGCAATTTAAGGCTCCGTTAGAAAATATCGTCAGTGCTATCCTGGAACTCGGATTCGATGATGTGATCGAAGTGGCTCGTGGAGCTAATGTTACTACTACCAATGAAGCTCTGGAGTTTGAAGAGAAAATGTCCGAAGGACAAGCCTTTATGACAACCTCTTGTTGTCCTTCCTATACGGAAGCAGTCAAAAAGCATTTGCCTGAACTGGCCCCATTTGTATCTCATACAAAAACACCTATGTATTATACGGCAGAGATTGCTCGAAAAGCATATCCGGATGCCAAATTGGTGTTTATAGGACCTTGTCTTGCCAAACGATATGAAACGGCTCGGGATCCTCATGCCGATTATATGCTTTCTTTTGAAGAAATGGGGGCGATTTTTATTGCTAAGGGAATTGATGTTGCCTCTTGTAAAGGAGCTGTTCTTGATTCGGAAGTGTTCTCTTCCAGTCGCGGATATGCCGTATCTTCCGGAGTTGCTTCGGCTGTACAAAAAGCCTTGAAAAATCGGATTCCTATTACTCCTGTGCATATTGACGGATTGAATAAAATGAATATCCGGGAACTTAAGGGATTTGTGAAACATTGTCCGGGAAATATGGTAGAAGTTATGGCATGTGAAGGCGGTTGCGTAAATGGATGTAATGTAATTGCCAATCATAAAATAGCTACCCGTCAGGTGAAGGAGATTGCTTCTCGGCCTGATAAACAATAACAGTTGCAATACATAGAAGAAAAATACATACGCTGTTTTTTCCAATTTATAACGAAGTTATCCTGTTTTTTCAGAGGTTATTGCTGAATGAAAAACGGAAAACTTCGTTTTTTTAAATCAGAAAATGATGAATACGGTTTATAATTATTTGAAATTGGTAAAGTTCAGTCATACCATTTTTGCTTTACCTTTTGCTATGATTGGTTTTTTCTGGGCTGTACATAACTCTTCACAACCAATAACTGTGGGATTATTTGTACAGGTATTGTTGTGTATGGTATTTGCCAGAAATGCTGCTATGGGATTTAATCGATATGCCGACAGGTATATTGATGCTCAGAATCAGAGAACACAAAACAGAGAAATTCCGGCAGGAATTATCTCTCCTCGTAAAGCATTAGTATTTGTAATAGTGAATAGTCTGTTGTTTTTAATAACAGCAATAACCATTAATCCCTTAACGGCCCTACTTGCTCCGGTAGCATTAATTATTGTATTGGGATATAGTTTGACCAAACGGTTTACGGCTCTTTGTCATTTAATACTTGGCTTATCTTTGGCTATTGCTCCCATGGGAGCCTATATTGCTGTTACGGGCCATTGGGGAACCATGCCTGCCTTATTGTCCGTGGCTATTATTGGTTGGGTCGCCGGATTTGATATTTTTTATGCATTGCAGGATGAAACCTTTGATCGTGCTCACGGATTGTATTCAATCCCTTCTCGTTTTGGAAAGGATAACGCTTTAATTATAAGTATCTTTTTAAGAAGTATAACCCTTGTTTGTTTAATATCTATAGGAATATTTTTTTTGAATAGTTGTTTGTATTGGGTAGGTTTGTTGCTATTTACTTTGTTGTTGATTTATCAGCATGTTGTTGTCAGATATAATCCCAATCGCATTAATTTAGCTTTTGCAACACTTAACGGAGCAGGAAGTATTGTATATGCTGTTTTCACTATTCTTGCCATATATATTCATTAATTTATTATCTTGTATTGCTTAAAAACGGAGTATTATGAATATTTATACCGATTATGATAATTTGATGAGCCGAC
This sequence comes from uncultured Alistipes sp., assembly GCA_949296295.1. GTDB lineage: Bacteria > Bacteroidota > Bacteroidia > Bacteroidales > Rikenellaceae > CASDZK01. The sequence continues at coordinate 2,697 of CASFOM010000007.1, forward strand.
GTATTCGTAAAGTATTGCTTATTTGTAGCTCTTACGACTCTTATACTCTTGAGGAAGACGGTCGGTTGGAAACTCAATTAACGGAAGAGTATTTGAACTTGAATTTGAGTAATCCTCCTTTCTTTGTACGGGCTTCCTCCGCTCGAGAAGCAGAAGCATTGTTAAAAAGTGATTCTGGTTTTGATTTGATTCTTTCCATGTTTAATACAGGGGATAGAAACGTTTTTGAGTTTGCCAAAGAAACCAAACGATATCAACCTAATATTCCGTTTATTTTACTCTCTCATTTTTCTCCGGAAATATCTTTAAAATTGACTACTGCTGATGTTTCAGGGATTGATTATGTCTTTTGTTGGATGGGAAATACCGATTTGATATTGACAATTATTAAATTGTTGGAAGATAAAGTCAATGCCGATGATGATATATTGAGAAGTGGGGTACAAGGAATTTTGTTGGTAGAAGATTCCATTAAATATTATTCGACTTATCTCCCGTTGTTGTATAAACTTGTATTGCAGCAGTCTCGTGAGTTTGTTAAAGAAGCATTGAATGAACAACAACGAATGTTGTGGCAACGGGCTCGACCTAAGATATTTTTAGCAAGAACATACGATGAGGCTGTACAGATTTACCGGAAATATTCCAATAATTTATTAGGAATTATTTCTGATGTCAGTTTTAAGAAAAGCAACCAGAATCCGGAAGATGAAAATGAGGGAGGATTTGAGTTGTGCAAATTGGTTCGCAGTGAAGATCCTCATATGCCCTTTTTGCTACAATCTTCTAAAAAGGAAAGTAAAGCGAAAGCAGAAGAATTGGGAAGTGGATTTATTTACAAATATTCCAATACATTGCTTTTGGAATTGTCTGAATATATTACCAAAGAACTCTCTTTCGGAGATTTCATTTTTAAAAATTTAGAAACTGGGGAGGAAGTAGCTCGTATCAGTAATTTGGCTGATATGCAAAAGGCTATTCGTGAAATTAGTAAGGATATCTTGTTGTATCATACTACCCGTAATAATCTTTCCAAATGGATGTTTGCCCGAGGGATATTTTCTTTGGCTCGTTGCCTGAGAAGAACCAACAGTGACAGTTTTGATTCTACCGAAGAAGAACGAAAGTTCATTTTACAAGCTATTTCCGACTATCGGAGTAAATTGGGACAAGGGGTTATTGCCGGATTTGATCCGAATACCTATAATGATTACATTTGGTTTGCCCGAATGGGAGAGGGATCTTTAGGGGGTAAGGCTCGAGGATTAGCTTTTATCAATAGTATGATACAGGCTTATAAATTATATGATAAATATGAACGTGTGCGTATTTCCATCCCAAGAACAGTAGTAGTGGCAACAGACTATTTTGATCAATTTATTCAAGAAAATGGATTGAAATATGTGATTAATTCAGATGCCGATGACCATGATATCTTATCTGAATTTACAGGTTCCCGATTACCTGAAAAATTGGTGACAGAGCTTAGAGCATATATTCAACAAGCCAAAACACCCATTGCGGTTCGGTCTTCTTCTAAATTAGAAGATTCTCATTATCAGCCTTTTGCTGGGATATATTCAACCTATATGGTCCCTTATACGGAGAATAAGGACCAGATGTTGCGTATGTTGGGAAAAGCCATTAAAAGTGTGTATGCCTCGGTTTATTATCAATCCAGCCGTTCTTATATTTTAGCTACTTCCAATGTATTGGCAGAGGAAAAAATGGCCGTTATTTTACAGGAGGTGTGTGGGACCATGGATGATGGCTATTATTTCCCTACCATTTCGGGAGTGGTTCGTTCACTGAATTTGTATCCTATTGAAGATGAAAGACCGGAAGAAGGAATTGTTAATTTGGCTTTTGGATTAGGAAAATTGGTGGTAGATGGTGGACAAACGCTTCGTTTTTCTCCGAAACATCCTAAAAAAATCTTACAATTATCCACTCCTGAAATTACATTGCGTGATACGCAACGGGAAATGTATGCTTTGAATTTAAAACCGGAACGTTTTAAAACTTCTACCAATGATGCTGTGAACTTGGATAAGATAGAAATAGCTAAAGCGACCGGATTTAGAAATATGAGATATGTAGCATCTACTTGGGATCGTGATAACCAGAGAATTAGTGACTCATTCATTACTAAAGGAAGAAAAATCATTACTTTTTCAAATATTCTTAAATATGATTTGTTCCCTTTGGCTGATATATTGTCTCAACTCTTGGAAATAGGCCGAGAGGAAATGAAAAGTGAGGTAGAAATTGAATTTGCTGTGAATATGGACGTCCCGAGGGATCAAAATATGATATTTAATTTCTTACAGATTCGTCCTATTGTGGATGCCAATCGAAACGAAGCGGTGAACTGGGAAGAGATAGATATTGAAGATTCGCTTGTTTATTCGGAAAAAGCACTTGGGTTAGGTTATATTGATGATATTTATGATATTATCTATGTAAAAGAAGAGACTTTTGATCCGGCCAATACTCCCAAGATAGCTCAGGAAATAGAAAAGATGAACCGACAGCTGCGAGAAGAAAAACGTCATTATGTTTTGATTGGACCCGGACGTTGGGGCTCTAGTGATCCTTGGTTGGGAATTCCTATTAAGTGGTCGGATATATCGGAAGCGATGGTAATCATTGAATGTGGGTTGTCTAATTTTCGTGTGGACCCCAGTCAGGGAACTCATTTCTTCCAAAATTTGACTTCTTTTGGAGTTGGTTATATGACCATTAATCCCTATATTAATGATGGAAGTTTTCATAAAGAACGGTTGAAGTCTTTTACATTGATTAATGAGACGGAATATATAGGACATGTTCGCAGTGAAAAACCATTATTTATTATTGTTGACGGGAAAAATAATAAAGGAATTATCAGATAACATACTAAGTAGAGTAATCTTCCGTTTACCCAACAGATTATTTATCCGAAAAAGTATGAAAAACAAACTGTTGGGACTTACTCTTTTGTTGTTGTTCGTTGGTTGCAACACAAAAAAATCATCAGATAAAGGGGACGATTTGACTCAATATGTAAAACCGGAGATAGGAACAGCTCATTGTCGCTGGTTCCATTTTACTCCGGGGGCTTTGCCTTTTGGTATGGCGAAACCAGCTCCTTCCACTAATGGTCATTTGGGAAATAAAGATGGATGGGAGGCAACCGGATATGATTTTCGGGATACTACTATCGAGGGATTTCCGAATTTTCATGAATTTCAGATTGGAGGAATTGTTCAAATGCCTACGCTGGGAACTTTGAAAACAATTCCCGGAGCTGTAAATTCATGGGGAGAAGGATATCGTTCCCGATTCGATAAAAAGGATGAATATGCCACAGCAGGATATTACTCTGTTTTATTGAGAGATTATGGAATTAAGGTAGAATTAACTTCTACACCACGCGTTGCATTTCAACGTTATACTTATCCGGAAAGTAAGGAAGCTCATATTTTGTTTGATGTTGGGAATCGGCAGGGAGAAAGCGGACCGGTGATAGATGCCAAAGTAGAACGGACTCCTGACGGGAGAATAGAGGGGTATGTGGTTACTCGTCCTGCTTATGTCCAAAAATACCAACCAGAAGCTACTGTAACCATGTATTTTTCAGCCATTGTGGATAAACAGCCTGATGCTTATGGAACATTTAATGGAGGAGAGATACATCCTGGTTCAGACAGCACTTCTGGATTAGGCGCCGGTATTTATTTGACCTTTCATACCCGGAAAGATGAAGCAATTACTGTTAAGACCGGACTTTCCTATACTTCTGTTGAAAATGCCCGATTGAACTATGAATCGGAAGCTGCTGAGCTTGATTTTAATCAAGCTCAAGAACAAGCCAAAAATATTTGGAATGATTATTTGGGGAGGATACGGGTGGAAGGTAAGGAGTACCGGGATAAAGTGAAATTTTACACAGGTTTGTATCATGCCATTTTAGGAAGAGGATTGGCGAGTGATGTTAATGGTGCATATCCGAAAAACGATGGCAGTGTTGGGCAAATAGCTCTAAAGGATGGAAAACCTGTTCATAATCATTATAATACGGATGCATTATGGGGAGGATATTGGAACTTGACACAGGTATGGGCATTGGCTTATCCTGAATACTTTTCAGATTTGCTACAGAGTCAATTACTGGTATATAAAGATGCCGGATGGTTGGGGGATGGTATTGCCAATAGTCGATATGTTTCGGGAGTAGGAACTAATTTTGTCGGGTTGGTAATGGCGAGTGCCTATGCTTGTGGTATTCGTGATTTTGATGTGGAATTGGCCTATGAAGCAGCTTTAAAAAATGAGTTGGATGGGAAAAACCGTCCTAAGGGAGCGGGGAAAATAGATACAGACCGATTTGTTCGGCAAGGATATGTAGATCATTCTGAAAAAGAAAATGATATTCCCGAGGCCTATCAATTCTCTGCTTCTCATACACTTGAATACTCTTTTAGTGCTTATGCTGTGGGAATGTGGGCAAAGCAGCTGGGGAAAAAGGAGGATTATGAAAAATTGATGTGGTTGTCCAAAGGGTGGGAACGATTGTATGATCCTGCTACTAATTTTATTCGTCCCAAGGACAAAGCGGGAAAATTCATTGAAAATTTTAATCCTAAGGAAGCATGGAGAGGGTTTCAGGAGGGAAATGCATGGCAATATACCTTTTATGTTCCCCATGATGCGGAAGCATTAGCGGAGAAAATGGGAAGGGAACAGTTTACTCAGCGTTTAGACAGTATATTTACTGAATCACAGAAGTTGATTTTTGGAGGAGGAGATAATATTGATGCTTTTGCCGGATTGGAAAATTTGTACAATCATGGGAATCAACCTTGCCTTCATATCCCTTGGATGTTTGGATATGCAGGACATCCTTCTTTAACTCAGAAATGGGTAAGAACTATTTTGGATGAATTTTATGGAACAGAGGGAATTCATGGATATGGTTATGGACAGGATGAAGACCAGGGGCAATTAGGTGCATGGTATGTCATTTCCTCTTTGGGTTTGTTTGATGTTAAAGGTTTGACCGGAGAGAAACCCGCTTTCAGTTTGGGAAGTCCTTTGTTTGATAAAATTACTATTGCATTGAATCCGGAATATTATTCAGGAAAAGAAATCGTTATTGAAACAGAAAACAACAGTAAGGAGAACAGGTATGTCCAAGAATATATGGTAAATGGAAAACCATATGACCAATTAACCATTCCATTTGATACCCTGGTTCAAGGGGCCTGTATAAAAATGAAAATGGGGAATACCCCTGTTGATAAATATTAATAAGGCATATGAAGTTATGGGGGCTGTGTCAAAATGAAAAATTGATGCAGCCCCTTTAAAGTATAAAAGAATTAGTAAAATATGAGGTGTGGAAAGGTAATCCATAAATAAATTAAAACTTTAAAAAACGTTATAGGAAGAGAATGACATTGCTTATGTTGTGAAAAATTGATTCGTAAATAAAGCGGTTTATTGGCTTTTGTACAGAATGAATCTATAATTATTCGTATCTTTGCACGCAATTATATGCTTTTATCGTGCAAAAGTTCAATTTCACGGGAAGAGTAATAAAATAAATTCAAAACAATCTTGTTTGCCTTATGGGGTGGACAAGAATAAATGGAGAGAATATGAATCGTACAGCTCAGTATCAATTTACCATCATTATTCCGGTATATAATGAAGAAGATAATATTTACTTATTGGAACAAAGAATAAAGGAGTTTTTGCCAGAATCGCTTTTATCCACTTGTGTCTTGTTCGTTAATGATGGTTCAAAAGATTCCAGCTTGGAACGTATTATTGAGATATGTGCCCGAAATGAAGATTTTTATTACCTCTCTTTATCGAAAAATTCTGGTCTGAGCGCTGCTTTAAAAGCCGGGATTGACGTAACTGAATCGCCTTATGTAGGGTATATGGATGCTGATTTGCAGACAACTCCCGAAGATTTTAACTTATTGTTGCAGGATATTGCACAGTATCAATTGGTCATGGGGATTCGGGCGAATAGAAAAGACAGCTCTTTTAAAAAATTACAGTCCAAAATAGCCAATGGATTTCGTAGAATGATGACCCATGACGGGGTACAAGATACCGGATGTCCATTAAAAGTGCTTCATACCGACTATGCTAAAAAAATTCCGTTTTTTACCGGTATGCATCGCTTTTTACCCGCTTTGATTCTTTTACAGGAGGGAAAAATAAAACAAGTTCCTGTTCGTCATTTCCCTCGAGTAGCCGGACAATCCAAATACCATTTATGGAATCGGTTAGTAGCTCCTTTTATGGATTGTTTCGTTTATCGATGGATGAAGAAAAGATATATCAATTACCGAATAGCAGATAATAATTTGTCGATGAAATAA
>CASFOM010000008.1 GCA_949296295.1 uncultured Alistipes sp.
AATGGCAAAACTTCGCTCCTTTATTGAAAAATGCTATGGCTACCGCAAAGCCGGAACAAAAAGCCGTTACATTGGTCGGTGATATCAAACAATCCATTTACCGTTGGAGAGGCGGGGACTGGCGTCTGCTGCAAAAGGATATATACAACGAGTTGCCTGCAGACAGAATTAAAACCTGTTTACTGGATACCAACTGGCGAAGTGCCTGGGAAATAGTAGCCTTCAATAATGCTCTGATACGACAAATCATTGAACAGCTGTCGGACAGGTTAGACCTCTTTTTGGAAGAACAACAAAACAAAGGGCAATTAACGGAAGAACAGAGAGAGGAATTATCGGTCATGCTTCCCAATGCCTATGAAACGATGGAACAAAAGTGTGCCCCGGGAAAAAACAGAGGTTTTGTTTCCATAGAAATAACCGATTATTCCTTGGATGAACATTTAAGACGAACCGTCATGCGCATTGAGGAGTTGCAATCGAGAGGTTGTCGTCCCAAAGAAATTGCTCTATTGGTTCGAAGCAATGCGGAAGCAGAGAAAATGGCTGCATATATCATAGAATATGGCAGTCAGCATAAAGGGAATGGCTATAATTACGATGTGGTATCGGAAGATGCCTTACGAATTGAACATTCCGAAGCAGTCAGATTCATATTATGTTGTATGATGTTGGCTTGTAATCCCTTGAATAAGAACAATGACTTAACGAGAGCCCGTTATAATCGTTTCTTACAACGCGAATTGATTTCGGAACTTCCTGAAACAGAAATTGAATTTATCAATGGGTTGCGTGCCTTGCCTCCAGCCGAGGCTTTCGAAAGAATACTGAGATTTTTTCCTGAATGCAACAAAGAAGAAGAATTGGCTTATTTACAAGCTTTTCATGAACAGGTAATCGGATTTTCTTCCCGAAACATCTCCGATATCCCTCTTTTCATCGAATGGTGGAAAAGAGAAGGGATAAAACAAAACATCTCTTTACCCGAAGAACAGGATGCCATACGCATACAAACCATACATAAATCAAAGGGTTTGGAATACAAAGCAGTCATCATTCCTTTTGTAAACTGGAGTTTAGAACCTCAATACAATCCCTTTATCTGGGCTGAAACATCCGATTCCTATTTCTCTACGGCAAATGGTGTTCCGATTCGTTATTCCGATGCTTTAGCTTCCAGTCGTTTCTCTTATGCTCATGCAAAAGAAAAAGTCATGAGTTATATAGAAAACATCAATTTATTATACGTAGCTACTACCCGGGCAGAAAGAGAACTTTATATGTTTCTCCCAAAAGAAATTCGGGGAGGACAAAGCGCAATAGCTACGTGCATAGTCAATGTATTTGAAACAGAGGAAGAGAATGTATCTGTGGGAAAAGAACGGAACATACCGGGTATTGCTACCCGATTAAACGGAATATTCAAAAAATCGGAAGAACGCTATTGTTTTGGGACCCCGGTAAACTTTTCCCGGGAAGATGGAGAAAAGATAAAAACAAACGAATCGTTCTTGACCGACTACCCTTCCGAACCTTTCGATACACGTATCGCATTGCGATTTGAGACTGAACGGTATGAAGAATTGTTCCAGGAAACGCTGTCTCCTCGAAGTTATGGGATATTAATGCATAAGCTGTTTGAACAAATAGAAACTTTGGATGAGATTGATCAGGTAATGGAAGAGATGGTATTTAACGGAGAACTGACGAAAACTACTCGGGATTTGGTTGCTGAAAAAATCAATAAAGTAAAAGAAAACAAAATTTTAACCCAATTATTTGAACCAGGATGGACCGTATATAACGAACGAAACATATTATTACCTCGAAAAGAACAAAGAAACGGCATATTACGTCCGGACAGAGTCATTGTAAACGGGAGTTCCGCACGAGTACTCGATTATAAATTTGGTCATGAAAAATACCATACCCACACGAAACAAGTCAAAACCTACATGAATCTGTTAAAACAAATGGGATATACTGAAATTAAAGGGTATATATGGTATATTCAATCCGGAGAAATTATGGAAATACAATAATTCCGGAAAAGATTTACATTCCGTATGTTAACACGACCACTTCCAAAAGCAACCTGACTTTTATTGAAATATAATCCTTCCCTTTTCAAAATGGCTAATAGAACTATTATAAAAAACATGAGGAAATAACAACAGATATTGTATTCCCCATGTTTTAATATAAATATTTTTCACAAAATTACCATTTCCCGTCTATCTGAGAACTATAATAAAGTGGTAAATCAAATACACTTAAACCTTCTACGGTATATTCATTCAACAACTCTTTATGAGCTAACGCATCGTACAATTTTAAACGATATTTTTGGCCCTCTTCCCGCTGATTCACTTGTTTAAGGCCCAATATGGTCCACTCTTTTAAGATAAATTCCTTACCTTCAGGCAATACTTCTCTATTATCGGTTGTAAGAACTCGCATATGACGTGTCGTAAGACATCGGGAATACCCCTGACCTTCTATCTGTTCTATGGTAGGATCTTCACTGTTTTCTATGATTTCTGCTTCTACATAAATAGGTTCTCCTGAAACAAGTTGCGATAATTCAGATTTTGCACGACGATAACTCTGTTTCATCTCATTAATCGACAATGCATAAGCATAAAGGTGTACTCCCCGAATCTCACCATACCAGGAACGATCACCCGTCAATTCATCCCCGAAAATCAACGGACAAGTATCCCAATTACTCAAATCACCTACTACAGATTTACTCTGACCCAATACGCCATTCAACAGCCATACCAGATTCCCCGACGTATAGGATAATACCAAATGATACGGTTTCCCTACCTCTATCTGTCCTAAGGTTATTTCCGAATTCGTCCCGTTAACCCCATTCTCCGGCGTCCGTAAACGGAATTTAAGGTCTTTGCCTTCCTGACCTATTGTCCAATTACGTTCTGCCCAGCTTTTTGAACATGATGCTATACGCGCTGGGCCACTCACTTCATCTGAAAAACTGACAAATTGTAACTCGATGGATAGTTGATTCGTCTGGTGGGCCGATTGACTGATACTTTCTATCGTCTCTTTATCCGTCGCGCGAAAAGAACCTCCACATAAACGCATACGTCCATTCAATCCCAAGTAGGCTAAGGATTCCGGAACAAGACGACTCGAACGTAAAAACGCTCCCGAAACATTGATGATTCGACCATCAGACTGATCATCTTCCCACACAAACGTCTCTCCTTCTTTACTAACCGGTAACGTCCGAAACTCTTTCGCCAAATTATCCCGACTTTCCTTCAAGGCCTTCCCTGACAACAAAACATGCCCTGATAAAAAAGCCTCATGAGTTTTTCGATTGAAAGAGGCGGCCTTCTTGGATGGACGGTCCGGATAAACATGAATATCTATAAAGCCCGCCATATCACTTATTTTAACTGCTTTTTCCGTATCAAAACGCTCATCTGTCTCGTAAAGAGTACAAAGCCAGGATTCACGTCCTTTGTTGATTATCGTATTATCTCCTTCGGTACGAGTAACAAACCAGTTAAGATCATTGGATGAACCGTAATGATAAAGACCTCCTGCCCCAGATTCCCCGCGGGCACTTCCGTCTGAACGTACGGCATGACGATTGGCGTGATAAACCCATTTGCTGTCGGCTGTGACATGAGGATGACATCCCCCCGTCATTAGAATACTTTTCCCTTTATTCGCACCTGAAAACCAATAGGTATATACCGCTCCATTTTTACGATATGCTGCAAATTCACCATTGGGAGCCGCAAAAGCAAATCCTTCATATCCTTCTTGAGGCAAACGAGCCACTTCACTTTCCTCTTCCACTATTTCGCCTGCTCCGTTAATTTTAACTTTATGAATAGCAGGTATTTCATTTACTGAGAAATACAACGTTTTAATATCTTCCGAAGAATCCTCGCCCCAGGAGGGAAAATAACCATGACCTATACGGATAGGTTCTACCGGTAAATCTCCATCAATACGGGCAATATAAATATCCCAATTGCTAAAATCTGCATAATCGTTACCCCCACTACCCGGATGGCGCCCGGAAAGACTGCGGGCAAAAGCAATCCATTTCCCGTCAAAAGATATCTGACCTGTAATGTCTCCTCCATAGGGACCTTTCTCTACAATAAGCCGTTCTGTTGCATGTATTTGTTCAAAGGTCATCCCAGGAGAGATTTCTGCCCGACATAACTCCCTATCATAGGTCTCTCCCCGGCTATAAGTAACAAAACCATGTGGCAGTAAAATTTCTCTATCCGTTTGACCATAGCTTGACAAACTTTTCAATGAAAACAGACTGACAAGACAAAATAATACACAAAAAAAATTTTGTCTTTTTAATATATAATCCAATCCATTCATAATAACGCCTTATTTAATAACATCTTATTTTACAGGAACTGCACTATTCCATCCACTCGATTCGGTAAATTCTCGTGCCGAAAAACACCAGACAACCACCTTCTTCTCTTTTAGAAAATCACTATCCTGGCGGCTTCGACGCATCAGATTAATTCGGGCAGGCGTCGCTCCGGAACCTCGAACACCAATAACATCTACCGGCATTTTCAACTCCGAGGCTAATAAAGAGGCAATACCGCCATTGCTCGAAAACATATCTCCTCCCGCATCAAAAACAAGAGTATGACTGTCACCCAATAATAATACGGAACTATGACTATCTTTCGTTTCATCTCCACTGACAACATAAACAGTTCGTTGTTCTTCTCCTGGAGATTGTGGGGCCGATTTATAAAGATCTCCTTGGACCGTTACTGTTGTGGGTGTTATATGGTAGCTCGATTTCCCCCGTTCTTTAATCTGTTTCGCTATCTCTTGTGCAACAACAAGACACCCTTCTCCCGATATATGTGAATCACCCAAACAATACAACGGTTCTTTTCGATTCTTCGAATTCACCAAAGCATCATAAAGATCTATGACTTGAACACCCGATTGTTTAAGCTGTTCATAAAAAGAACGTAAAGTCTCATCATAACGGTTGGAGGAAAGACCTTCCGACAATTTTTCAGGATAAATGATGGCTTTGGGAGGAATGGGAACAACAATAAGAGCAACACCCTCTTTGGACAGAGCTTGATTATAGGATACAATTGCTTTCAGAGGATCCTTCTGGTCCTCCCGAACAGCTCGAGAAACCTTCGAAGCATAAGAACCCCAAAACGGTCCTACGGAAAGATGGCGTAACTCACTCTTTAAGAAATACCATCCATCTATACCCGGAACTGCAATACCCGTATGCCCGGAACCTTCCTTACATTTTTGGAGAAAAACATCCTGTTGCGCATAACTTACTGAAATACCGAAAACGAACAGGAACGTAACGGTTAAAATTTTCTTCCAACACATAACATATCGTTTTAATTTATACTCATTTATTCTATAAACATCCCCCATAAAGGAGTCTCCATCATAATATTAAAATCATCCAATTCATTTCTGTTGTAAGCTCCCTCCTCCTGCTCATGAAGCATCCAACTTTCAAGGCTCAGCTCCACCCGATCTCCTGCCCGAAGATATCCTGCCGGCAACATCTTTCTGTCTTTTATCGCCAACATATAAACCAAAGCATCCTTATTCAACAATTCGCCATCCATATTTTCAATATCTGTCAAGTGAAGAGTAGTTACATGATCTGCATAAGTCATTTCTGACGGATCAGGAACAGAAGCACAATCCGCTATGGTCCCTCGGACATGAAGACGGGAAGAGTCCGGTAAAGTCAAAAAGGACGGATTTCCTTTTCGTTCGCCCAAATCCATAGAAAGAAGACGCCAATCTCCTTGCGTAAGTTCGCGCATCGCAAATTGCCATATCACTACCTTTTTCCCCGAAAGAC
>CASFOM010000009.1 GCA_949296295.1 uncultured Alistipes sp.
CATAACATACGTATTGCAGTTGTTTTTCCTGCTCCATTGGCTCCGAGAAATCCGAATATTTCTCCTTTTGCTACCTCAAAAGAGATTTGATTTACAGCGGTAAACCGACCAAATTGTTTGCTTAAGTTTTGAACGGATATTATCGGATTATTTTCCATAGTGCATCAATTTCATAAATACATCTTCTATTCCGGGTTTTATAGGATATATTTCTATCTTTTGAAATCCTTGTTCAGACAGATTAGCAATAAACTGTTCAGGCTTAAATTGAATATCGGTAACCATATGATGAGTATTTCCAAAAGTATAGCACTCCCTTACTCCTTTCGAACAACGAGTTTGCAATAATAATTCATACATTCGTTCTCCCGATAATGCATAAAGAGGTTCGTTAAACAAGGCAACAATTTTTAGAGGAGTATCAATACCCAGTATTTCTCCTTTATTACAAAGTGCAATACGGTCACACCGGGTTGCTTCATCCATATAGGGTGTTGAAACAAGGATGGAAATACCTTTCTGTTTCAATTCGAAAAGCATATCCCAAAACTCACTTCGAGATACGGCATCTACTCCTGTTGTGGGTTCATCCAACAGTAATACTGATGGTCGATGAATTAAAGCACAACATAAAGCTAATTTCTGTTTCATCCCTCCTGATAATTTTCCCGCTTTTCGTTTTCGGAAAGGTTCTATTTGTCGGTATATAGGTGCAATTAAATCATAATTGTCTTGTAATGATACTCCGAATAGAGCCGCAAAAAAGGAAAGATTTTCTTCTATGGATAAATCAGGATACAGGGAGAAACGTCCGGGCATATATCCTACACGTTTTCGTATGGCCCTATAATCAGTTACTACATCAAATCCATCTACCTTTGCACGACCGTAATCAGGGACAAGTAATGTAGTTAATATTCGGAATAAGGTACTTTTCCCTGCACCATCGGGACCAATCAATCCAAATAATTCTCCTTTCATTACTTCAAAGGATACATTATTCAATGCAGTCAATTTTCCGTAACGTTTGGTTAGTCCATTGATTTGTATTGCTGTATTCATAAGATAATTGTTTTTATCTTTAATTTTTTATCAATGGAGGTGTACTTCTCCGTACATGCCAAGCTTTAATTTCCCATCGTTTTTTACGGCAATTTTTACGGCATAAACCAAATTTGCACGTGTATCGCGTGTTTGGATTGTTTTTGGAGTGAATTCACTTTCTGATGCAATCCATACGACATGCCCGGTATAGTTGAATTGCTTGTCTCCTCCGAAATCGGCTGTGACGGTTAAGGGTTGTCCCAATTGTATCTCAGCCAACTGACTTGAAGTGAAATAAGCTCGTAAATAGATACGGTTCATGTCTGCTATCTTTAATAAAGGACGCCCTACAGTAGCTAATTCTCCTGCTTCAGCATATTTGGCTAATATAGTTCCAGAGATAGGTGAAATGATATGGCATTTCAATAACTTGTCATTAATCTGAGCGATTTGTAAATCAATGGATGAGACATGTTCGTCAATAGAAACAGTATTGTTTTGTAATGTAGAAAGTTGTGCTTCCAATTGAGTATTTAATACATTTAATTGAGCATTAATATCATCCAATTGTTTGGTAGTAGCTGCATGGTCTTTCAATAGGCTTTCTATTCGTCTGCGTTCTGTCTGTTGTTTTATGATTTGTTCCTGTAATGAGGCAATTTGTTTGCTTATATCAGGACGACCTGCTGCTAAAGAAGCCTGTTGTCGTTCCAATTGCAACTTTTGTAAATAAAGTTGTACGGTATCTATTATTCCTATTGATTGTTGAGCGATAAGAGTGTCTCCTTCTTCGACGGGAAAATTAAGTATGCGTCCGGTCATTTCAGCAGAAATGGTTATTTCTGTTGCTTCAAAGGTCCCCATAGCATCAAAATCTTCTCTACGATTACATGCCATGATGAGGAACAAGACGGTTCCATAAATAACAATTCGTTTCATTGATTAATCGTATGTTTTAATTCGTAAATTGCTTTAACTAATTCTATTTCCCGAACATTTCGAGTTACCGCAGCTACATCTTCTTCTGTAATTTTCCGTAATAAATCATTGGTGTCGATGATACCATTTCGTAATTTGGATTCAGCGGCTTCTCTTACAGAACGGCGTAATTCAACGATACGTTCGTCCGAGGCAAGTACTTCTTTTAAATGAGCTATTTCTCCTTCTTCTTCGGTTACTTCCAATTGATTGTTAAATAAAAAAATATCTCGTTGTACCTCGATTTGCTGTTTTGCTAAACGTAATTGGTTCAATGAATTTTTCCGAGTGTAGTATCCTCCGAAATTCCAGGTCATTTGCACACCTACTGCTGCATTCCAAGACCAATTGGTATTCATCATGCTTTTGAAATAATCTAATCCCGGATATCCGTAATATCCTTGAGCAAAAAGTCCTAAACGGGGATGTGTTGATATTTTGATTTGTTTTTCTTGTATTGTGTATTTATTGGTTTGGGCCTCAAAGAAAGCCAATTCAGGGCGTGTAGTTTCCAAGGAAACAGGTTCTGATACACTCGGTAATTGTAACTTATCTTGTTCTATATTTTGACCGATAAAAATAGAGAGCATACGACAATAACTATCTGCGGATGCCTTTATTTGCAATAGTTGTTGTCTCATTGTAAGCCATTCTGCCTCTACGGCATCGGCATCGCTTTGCATCGCTTCTCCATTTTGGAGTAATGTATGGATTTTTTCAAGATTATTTTGTAATACATCCATAGTCAATTGTGTTTGTTTCATTCGCTCTCTCAATAATAGAATACCGAAATAGAGTTCATTTATTCGTTTTTTCAGAGCATAAAGTTCGATATCTACGGACTGTTTGGATATGATTCCTTCTGTTTCAGACAAGCGTTCATCAACCTGGGATTTTCCTCCGTCCCAAATAGTTTGATTTAATTCTAATTGCATCTTGTATTGTGCTTTATTCAATCCAGGAATATCCAATCCTTGTTTTGCTAGCAAATCGGTCATTTGTTCAGGGAATTCAGGAACGGCTGTTTGCCAGGAAGCCTGAGCAGAAAATGAAAATTGAGGAAGCCAGCTCCGTTTGGCATTTGATATGGAATATTCTGTTGTCTGTTGAATTAAATCATACTTTCGAATTTCAGGATAATGTTTTTGTGCTAATCGATGACATTCATCCAAGGTCGGTTGTGCAATGACAAAAGACATTTTACATAACACATAATATAAAATAAATAACCGTTTCATTATTTTACATTTTTTTTATACGTCGCATTACCATTTCTACTGTTTCATGTTTTCTCATTTCCAAAAATTGTTCTTTATTTTCAGCCCAGTTGCCTAAGATAGAACTAATCAAAGGAAAAGAGATAAAAGGAAAGGCATTCAGGGAAATTACATCAAGTAATAATGTTCGAACATCTATCCATTCCATTTCTCCTTTTTGTGCAGATTTGTCAATTTCTTGTTGTACCTCTAAGAACAGAGTATGGGCTGCCTTACGAAAACTATCTTTAACCATTTCCTGTTTTTCTGGATCCGAAAACACTTCATTGACAATAAAGCGAGGTAAATCTGGGTTGGCAGCAATGAAATCAAAATGACATTCGATTCCTTTTTTTAACCGTTCTGTCAAAGGGAGTCCCGATTCCCCAAAAGCTTTAATAAAAGAATGGCTTAGTAACGATATCTTTTCGTCTAAAATTTTTTTAAAAAGTTGTCCTTTAGTCCGATAATAATAATGCAACATTGCATGTGTCACGCCTGCAGCTTGAGCTATTGAAACGGTACGGGCGCCTTCGTATCCCTTTTTTAAAAATTCTTCTTCTGCTGCTTCCAGTATAGCTGTTTCGGTATTTTGTCCTGGCTTTGTTTCCATTTACAAATAAACATATTTGTTTAACAATATTGTTAATACAAACGTAACATAAAAAAACATAAGAAACAAATTATTTTATTGTTCTATAATTATTTCTTTATGGATATAACTGTAATTTCTTGTTTGTTAGTTGATTATGGAAATGTTCGGTTTTGTTGAAAACAGTATGGTTTGTTTTATTCTTTTGTTTAAAGATATTGTTGATAAGAGTTTAATATCTGTTCTATCTCCGCATTAAGAATTTTATTTATGATTTTGACAGAAAGAGATAAACAGATTTCCTAAACGGTTACACTCTCCATGTAAAACAGCAAACCGAAAACTGCGATTGATACGCAGACCTTCTATTTCAATAACTCTTAGACGTCCAGAGGTTAGTTCGTCACTTATAGCGGCAATGGATAAAAATGCAAAAATTCCGGCACTGTATAAATAACGTTTTATTCCTTCACTACTTCCTAACTGTATATTGATTTGCAGCATATTCCGGGTTATTCCTTTGGAAGCTAAGGCATGTTCTACTACGGCTAATGTACCGGAACCATTTTCTCTAAGGACCAATGGTAGTTTGGGTAATTCAGATAAAGAAATTTCATCTTTTCGAAACAGGACATGATCAACAGTTGTAACTAATACTATTTCGTCTTGAAGAAAAATGGAATAATGTAATGAGGGATGTTTGGCATCTCCTTCGATGATTCCAAGATCAATTTCTCCGTTTGCGGTCCAGTTTTCAATTTGTTCTGTATTCCCGTTAAAAACAGTAATATGTATTTGGGGATACTGTTTTCTGAATTGAGCTAAATATTTCGGCAGTACATATTGAGAGATTGTTGTACTTGCACCAATACGTAATGTTCCGGTAAAAGAGATATCTGTTTCTGCAAAGGCTTCATTCATATTGCGATATGCTGCAAGGATTTCTTGAGTATGTTTTAACAACAGTTCCCCTTTCCCGGTCAAGGTAATATGACCACGATCACGAATAAACAAAGCTCCTCCTACCTGTTTTTCCAATTCCCGAATATGTTTGGTAACAGCAGGTTGGGAAATATATAATTCTTCAGCAGCACGTGTAAAACTAAGATGTTCTGCTACGGTTTTAAATACCTGTAATCGAAAATCTGTTATCATATTTATTCTTATTTACTTTAAAAATGCTTAGAGATTTTTCCTACAAGCATTCAGCAGAAGCTATTTTTTATATTCAGGGTTGTTGTTCTTCAAATGATATTTTTTGTCAGACAACAGTAGATTATTTCCTTTTTATGGTAGCTTTATTTGGGAGAATAACTCCTTAGTTAAATATAACAGTTTTGTTTTTATAGGTCAGAATTTTCCGTTCAATATGTTTTCGTACGGCACGAGATAAAACAATTTTTTCTAAATCTCTACCTTTCTTTATTAATTCTTCTACAGAATCTTTATGTGTAATGCGTACTACATCTTGTTCGATAATGGGACCAGCATCCAATTCCGTTGTGACATAATGACTGGTGGCTCCTACAATTTTTACCCCTCTGGCAAATGCTGCGTGATAAGGTTTTGCTCCGACAAATGCAGGAAGGAAAGAATGATGAATATTGATGATTCGATTAGGGTAGGCTTCAATCATTTGAGGTGAAACTACTTGCATATAACGAGCTAAAACAATGCAGGATATATTGTATTCCGCCAACAAATCCAATTCTTTTTGTTCCTGTTCCGCTTTGTTTTCTTTGGTTATGGGAAAGACATAAAAGGGAATTCCAAAACGATCCGCAACATGTTTTAAATCAGGGTGATTACTGATGATTAAAGGAATATCTACATCCCATTCTCCAGCGGTATAACGAGCCAACATATCGTATAAACAATGAGAAAATTTTGAAACAAAAATAGCCATACGCGGACGTGTATCTGAAAAATATAATCGTAGATGCATATCATATTTTTGCGCGAATAATGTTTTGAAATAATCTTCTATTTTCTCTTTGGGGATTAAAAAATCATTCAATTCCCATTCAATCCGCATAAAAAAGATGTTTTCTACTCTATCGACATATTGATCAAGATATACAATATTTCCTTTGTTTACAGTGATGAAATCTGTAATTTCAGCTAAGATACCCGGTTTGTCAGGGCAATATAACAACAAACGAGCTGTAATCATAATATTCCTTTTTTTGAATGACAAAAATAACTAATTAATCCTACTCACAATTCTTATTTTTTGTCTTACAGAAATTTTTGGTCTTTTTATATGTTTTAAAGTTGTATAAAATCATTATATTCGTCTCCAATAAAAACAGTTATGAAAGATTTTGCTGCCATTGATTTTGAAACTGCAAATGAAAAGCGAACAAGTATCTGTAGTGTTGGGGTAGTAGTTGTACGAGAAGGCCTTATTGTCGATAAACTCTATAAACTGATTAAGCCATTTCCGAATTATTATACTCCTTGGACTACCCGTATTCATGGTTTGACAGAAAAAGATACTGAGTCGGCTCCGGATTTTCCTGAGGTGTGGCACCAAATAATCCCTAAAATCAAAAATCTTCCTCTTGTGGCTCATAACAGTTCTTTTGATGAAAGTTGTTTAAAAGCAGCTTTGACATTACATGGGATAGAAGATACTGAATATACCTTTTATTGTACTTTACGTGCTGCACGACGTTTCTTAAAAGGATTGCCCAATTATCGATTACCTACCGTTTCCAACTGTTGCGGTTATTGTTTGGCGCATCATCATCATGCCTTGGCCGATGCTGAGGCATGTGCATATATTGCATTGAAATTGTTGTAAATCATTGTTGTCGTTCTTCCCGAATTATTAATTGTGTGTTTTTAATTATCTTTACTCGAAAATTAATTGCTTAATAATATTGATTCTGTTTATTGCTTATAAGATTTCATTGCTTTTAAACTTTGTGATTTTTGAGGAAATTTTTTCTATTTATATTTGTTTTTAGAAAGTTGAAAATCTTTGTTCTATTGCAATGAATTTCTGAAAAACAAAAAAAGAACCTTTTATAAAAGATTACCATTATGTCTGTTCATCATCTTTGCGCTACGTGTCCGATACGAAAAAGAGCTGAAAAAAAACCGAATTCCTGTCTTGCTAAACTGTGGCGTTGGCATACTCGTTTTTGTCCTGGATGGAAGTCCTATGTGAAATCTTTAAAGGAAGAGAATAAAAAATAAATATATTATTTTGTTATGCGATAAGGGATTCCTTCTTTCCATAAAATTTCTTCATTGGTAATATACCATGTTTTTCCATGGTCATTATTCCCTTGATAGAATAGATAGGTGCGACCATTCTTGTCTAAAAATAAGTGAGGATGTCCCGATTCACTTGAATTCCATTCTCCTTGCTTGCCATTGGGAACAAAAGGTTCGGAAAATAATCGTTCCCAGTGAATGCCGTCCTGACTCATTGCTACTCCGATTTGTTGAGGAGAATTGTTATATGCTCCTGCATAAAACATATAGAGTTTCCCTCCTTTGTTTACTATTGAGGCTCCTTCCACACATTTTCCCTCCCAAGGTAATTCCGGAGATAATATAGAGGAATCAACTGCTTGAGTCCAATCATCCCGACTAAAATCTGTATTGGAGGGTGCTGTCGCTACCCCTAACAGCTGTTTTTCATAAGCTTTGTCTCGAGTGGCAAAATAGAGATAATAACGACCATTGAATTCACAGACTTCCGCATCTATGGCTCGACCACAGTTCCATTCTCCTGTTGGACTAAATATCGGATTTGACGGATCTCGTTGAAAAGTAATACCGTCTTTAGATACTGCATGACAAATGGCATCTTTTTTCCCATTTCCATAAGTTTGATAAAACAGATGTACTTTTCCTTTCTTTACTAATGCTCCCGGAGCACATAATCCATTTTTTTCATAATCAGCATTTTTATCAGGGACAATTTCTCCAATCCTGTTCCAATCAATCAAGTTCTGGCTTTCTGCAATACCGATATTCCAACCTGATTTTTCTTCTCCTTTTTTGGGAGGTATTGAATAATACATCAGATAACGTCCTTTAAAAAAAACGACATGGGGATCTTTCGCAAAAGGAATCTCTATCCGAGAAGTATCTCGATACATCATTTGAGGGGATTGTGCCGATACAAATTCTGTAAAACAGATTAATAGTGTACTTGCCAAACAAATTTTTAACATCATATTATCTTTTATTAATTATAAAATACATAACCTTCGCATTTTCCGGAAATTTTAGGAATAACAAGCCAGCGACC
>CASFOM010000010.1 GCA_949296295.1 uncultured Alistipes sp.
CGACAACTGTTCTCCATTCAAATCAGCCAAAACACGTCGTTTTGACAACTCAAATCCTGAACGGTACTGTGGCTTGATATCTACCCCTTTCACATCTGAAATTTTCAAAGGATCAATGGCCTTCCCGTTTTTCCACATGCGGAAATCAAGGTGAGGACCCGTAGAAACCCCCGTAGAACCTACATAACCGATAATTTCCCCCTGTTTTACACGTGAACCTACCTTTAATCCTTTCGCATATCGGCTTAGATGAAGATATCCGGATATATAGCCTGAAACGTCATGCCGAATCTTAATCGTATTCCCTCCTCCGCCGGAATATTGACGCATAGTCACTACGCCGGAACCTATCGCCCGTACCGGCGTACCTGTCGGTGCGGCATAATCTACCCCCAAATGAGGTCGGCGGATCCGGAGAACCGGATGAAGACGAGAGTAGGAGAAACGTGAACTGATGCGGGTGAATTGCAATGGAGCTTTCAGAAAAGCGCTTTGAAGCGTTTTCCCTGTTTCGTCGTAATATCCCGCAATAACTTTGCCTCCTTCTTCTACTTCATGACGGATAGCATAGAACCGTTTGCCGTCGTGATCAAACCACGCTCCCCAGATGGTCCCTGCTCCTATGCTTTTTCCATCAACAAAACGTTCGTCGTAAATCACTTTGAACTTATCCCCCTTCTGAATAGCATAGAAGTCGATGCTCCATTGATATACATCGCTTAACCGGGATGTCAAGTCACTGCTCATGCCTGCTTCTATGGCTGCGTTCCATAGTGAACTTTCGATAACGGCCTCTCCAATGCGACGTTCTACCTGTACCGGCTTTTCCCCCGTTTTTACCGTTGGAATTTCATTCCGTAAATCGATGGTAACATACTCTGTGGCACTCTGCTCATATACGAAGTATTGTAATTGCTGAATGGAGTCCATCGTGGTAAAAATGTTGTAATTGTTCCCTGCCCGCACATTCCGCAAATCGAATTTCCCTTTGCATGCTTCCGAGATACGATGTATTTGGGAAGGGGTCAGACCATAACCGCTCAAGATGGAGGAAAGCGTTTGGCCGGACTCTACCGTAGCATTAGTGACATTAAGAGAATCAATACATATCTCAAACAGATATTCCGATTCTTTCGGGGGTGGGGGAAGACTCTCCGGATCGTTAAAATTGACAGAACCGGAACGACTGCATCGTAAGGCAAAAGTGGAAGAAATGACTACAATGCAGAGCAGAATGAAGAAAATAGACAGTTTATCGCGGACGGTTAATTTCATCTCGTTTGTTTTTTATTGTTTGACGGGAATACGAGAACCCAGACACAACGCCTTGAACGTTATGCTTCCTGGCCCTTCTCCCCTGCGTTTGGAGATACAGAAGCAACGGGAGCTTTCTTTTTCTCTTTCTTGGAATGTGCTACGCTTTTCAGATTCTCAAATCCCGCGCCATAAATTCCTGAGGCCGGTGAGTTTGAAATGAAGGCTTCCGGATCGGCTTCCTTGACAATGCGACAGATGGCGGTCACTTCATTCCGCCGACAACAAACCATCAAAACCCGTTGCCGGTTCTTGGTGTACCATCCTTCCGCTTCCAATACGGTTACTCCCCGATGTAACTCTACTACAATACGGTCCGAGATGGAGGCATATTGTTTCGAGATAATCATTAACTGACAGGATTGACGCCCCCCTTGCATATAGGCGTCAATGGTGTAACCGACAACCCCGACGGTGACGTATCCATAAATAACAGAAGAAATATCTTTGAAGACAAAGTAAGAACATCCTACAATGATGATGTCGCAAAACATAATCACTTTGCCTAAGCTGATATTGCGGTATTTATTGACAATCATCGCAATAATATCGGTTCCGCCGGTACTCCCTCCCTGCGAAAAACAGATGCCGATACCTAATCCGCACAAAGCGCCTCCTAAGACAGCCGAGAGAAATTTGTCACTCTCTGCCAATCCCAAAATATCTGTCGGGATGTATTTCTGCATCAGAATCAACATCAGTGAGTTGAAAGCCATCGCGTAAATTGTCTTGGCTCCGAAACGGGGACCGATGATGATGAACCCCAACAGCAACAATACCGCGTTGATGGCCATATAGGAGTACCCCATAGGGATACCGCCTGCCTCTCCTCCTGTCGCGTAATAGATAAGCATTCCTACTCCCGGAATGCCATTTCCCATCACTTTGGCCGGGGTTAGAATGGCTGTCCAGGCAAAGGAATAGAAAACGAGTCCTAACGAGATGCCGATATAATTCTTTATCTCGCCATACAATTGCTTCTTGGTTAATTTTATTGTTTCCATAAGTAACGGAGCCCCTCCGGTGGGTTACAATACAATGTTTATGATTTTCCCTTTTACGATAATGATTTTTTTCGGCGTTTTCCCTTCTGTATATCGTAAAGTGGCTGCGTCTGACAACAACTCCTGTTCAATGGCCGCATTATCTGCAGAAAGAGAAAACTCTTTCTTGAAGCGCATCTTACCATTGAAGGACACAGGATACTCGAACGTATCTTCTTTTAAATATTGCTCGTCACAAACCGGGAAGGTAGCATTGAATATCGTATCTTCGTGTCCCAAGAGATTCCAAAGCTCTTCTGTGATGTGTGGAGCAAAAGGAGCCAACAGTATCGTTAACGGTTCCAATACTTCCCGATTGCGGCATTTCAAATCCATCAATTCATTGACGCAAATCATGAAAGCACTTACCGAGGTGTTGAATGAGAAATTTTCGATGTCTTCGTTTACTTTCCGGATGGTCTTGTGCAGAGCTTTCATTGCTTTCCGTTCTGCAGGAGCTTCCGAAACTTCCAAGACTCCTTCTGTGTTGAAAAACAGTCTCCAAAATTTTTTCAGGAATTTATGTACTCCGTCAATACCGTTCGTGTCCCACGGCTTGCTCTGTTCTATCGGACCGAGGAACATCTCGTAAAGACGCAAGGTATCCGCTCCATATTTTTCTACTACCAAATCGGGATTGACTACGTTATACATCGATTTGGACATCTTTTCTACGGCCCATCCGCAAACATATTTCCCCTCTTCCAAAATGAATTCCGCATCGGCGAATTCCGGTCTCCATGCCCGAAAAGCATCCAAATCCAAAATATCATTGCGCACGATATTTACATCTACGTGTATTTCCTGTGTGTCATACTGGTCTTTTAAGCCCAACGATACGTAGGTATTGCTGTTTTTGATGCGGTAAACGAAATTGGAACGACCTTGAATCATTCCCTGGTTCACTAATTTCTTGAACGGCTCTTCTTCGCAAACATATCCCAAATCGTACAGAAATTTATTCCAGAAACGTGAATACATCAGGTGCCCCGTAGCATGTTCGATACCCCCTACATACAAATCGACATTCCTCCAGTAATGATCTGCTTCTTCGCTTACTAAAGCCTGATCGTTATGTGGGTCCATATAGCGGAGGTAATAGGCCGATGATCCTGCAAAACCGGGCATCGTACTCAGTTCATAAGGATATCCTTCCGGGGTACACCAACCCTTTACCCGAGCCAATGGCGGTTCCCCCTGTTCTGTCGGCCCGAAATTTTCAATAGCAGGCAACCGTAAGGGAAGCTGGTCGAGCGGTAAGGTTTTCGCAATACCGTCTTTATAATAGACAGGGAAAGGTTCTCCCCAATAACGTTGGCGTGAGAAAATAGCATCACGCAAACGATAATTGATCCGACGGCCTCCGATACCTCGTTTTTCAATCTCATCCAACATGGCAGGAATGGCCTCTTTCACATCCAAACCGTTCAGAAAGTCGGAATTGATCAGTTTCCCCTCTTTGGCGTCGTAAGAGCTTACCGAGAGGTCCCCTCCGGATACTACCGGAATAATTTTCAATCCGAAATGTTTGGCGAAGGCATAGTCCCGACTGTCATGTGCCGGAACAGCCATGATGGCTCCCGTACCATAACCTGCCAATACATAATCACTCAGATATATGGGAATTTCTGTGCCATTGAAAGGATTGATGGCATAAGCCCCTGTAAATACTCCACTTACCCGTTTGGTGTCTGACATACGTTCTAACTCCGAACGTTTTTTTGTCTCAGCGATATATTGTTCTACCGCATCCCGCTGTTCCTCTGTGGTCAGACGAGAAACCCATTCATGTTCTGGAGCCATAACCATAAAGGTAACTCCAAAAACAGTGTCGGCACGCGTAGTGAATATCTCTAATTTTTCTTCGTGTCCCTTAATCGGGAAAAACATCTGGGCTCCTTGCGATTTCCCAATCCAGTTGCGCTGAATCTCTTTCAGGGAATCACTCCACTCCAAGGAATCAAGCCCTTGCAACAACCGTTCAGCGTATGCCGTAACCCGCAACAACCATTGTTGCATCTGCCGTTGTTCCACAGGAAAACCACCGCGGACAGATAAACCGTCCTTAACCTCGTCATTCGCTAAAACCGTCCCTAACCCCGGACACCAATTGACTAAGGTAGCGGCACGAAAAGCCAATCGATAATTTTGCAATACGGTTTCCCGTTCCTGCTCGTTCATCTCATTCCATTGTGCGGCCGTAAAAGTCATCTCATTGGTGCAGGCCGCATCGATTCCTTCTGTCCCGAATTGTGCAAAATGAGATTCCAAATCTCTGATGGGACGCGCTTTCCCTGACCGGTTGTCGTAATAATGTTCGAACATCTTGACAAAAGCCCATTGGGTCCACCGGTAATATTCCGGATCACAAGTCCGCACTTCCCGGTTCCAGTCAAAAGAGAATCCTATCTTGTCCAGCTGTTCCCGGTAACGCGCGATGTTCTGTTCCGTAGTGGTTTGCGGATGTTGCCCCGTCTGTATGGCATATTGTTCGGCAGGTAACCCGAAAGCATCGTATCCCATCGGATGAAGGACATTGAAGCCCTTGAGCCGTTTGTAGCGAGAATAAATGTCTGATGCGATATATCCTAATGGATGGCCTACGTGCAGTCCTGCTCCGGAAGGATAGGGAAACATGTCCAACACGTAAAATTTAGGTTTGCTGTGGTCTATTTCCACCTTATAAATTTTGCGGTCATTCCACAACTTCTGCCATTTTTGTTCTATCTCTTTAAAATTGTATTCCATAATATCCGACTTTTCCGGTTTTTCATTCAACTTGCAAAGATAAAAAGAAATACCCGGATATATCGCCTTATTAGGCTTTTTTTTAATTTTTAACA
>CASFOM010000011.1 GCA_949296295.1 uncultured Alistipes sp.
ATCTTTCCTTTTCTTAAAATTCATATTCATTATAACAAACATAGAATCAGTATATTTGTAAAATAAAAAACATTAAAATTATGCATAAACAACTAAAACAAGTAGAAGAATTTCATAAAGCTTTCAAAATCTATCTAAATACTGAACCGACCTATAAAATTCCTCAATCAATACATGAACTACGTGTACGGATCATGCAAGAAGAATTAAATGAATATGATTGGGAAATGAAACAACCAGGCCCCCCTGATGAACGTCTGCAAGCTATTGCAAAAGAATTGGCAGACATAGCTTATACCCTTTTCGGAACAATTGTTTCTCACGGATTACAAAATGAATTCGAAAAAATTTTTGATGCTGTACACAAAAGTAATATGAGTAAATTGGATGCCACGGGAAAACCGGTTTATCGAGCGGATGGGAAAGTTATGAAATCTGATCTGTACCAAGAACCCGACTTACATTTTCTACACGATCACGAGTCCTTGGAAAAAAACAAACATTCCAAATAATTACCATCTGGAAACTTTATCAAAGGAGACATAAGCTTCCCATAAAAATTATGTATCTTTGCCGGTGCAACGGTTTCCTGCTCTCTACACTGTTGAGCAGGATGAAAAGGGAATGCCGTGCAATTCGGCAACAGTTCCCGCTGCTGTGAATTCTATTTCAACCGTTTCAGCTTTCTTGAAGCCACTGACCGAGAGGATCGGGAAGGCGCTGAAACAAGAATAAGTCAGAAGACCTGCCGTCTGCATTCGCTCCTTTTTCTCGCGGAGAACGGATAAAGGAATCAATTAAAAACATCTCTATCTCAACATGAAGCGACACATTCAAATATCGCTGATTGGCTTATGGATACTCATAAGCTGTCATGCTTGTATGAAATATGGACCGGCCAATGAAGTTTCCTTTGATTTCAGCAACGAAAAACACGGTGTATTCATTACCAATGAAGGAAATTTCATGTATGGGAATGCTTCATTATCTTATTACCGCCCGGAAAAAAAAGAAATAGAAAACGAAATTTTCTCCAAAGCCAATGGTATCAGTTTAGGAGATGTAGCTCAATCCATGAACATCTATAATGGGATAGGATATATTGTAGTCAATAATTCTGGTGTTATCTTTATTATAGACATCAATACATTTAAAGTCAAAGGATATATTTCAGGGCTCACCTCTCCCCGTTATCTGCACTTCCTTAATGATGAAAAAGCATATGTTACTGATTTATATGCCTCTCGAATAACGATATTCAATCCTCAAACCATGGAAATTACGGGAACCATCAATACTCCCGGGCATAGATCAACAGAACAGATGGTACAATTTGATAAATATCTATTTACAAATTGCTGGGCCTATGACAATAAAATATTAATCATCGATACAGAAAAAGACATATTGGTAGATTCCATAGAAGTAGGAATACAACCTGTTTCCATTTCTATTGACAAATACAACAAGTTGTGGGTATTGACAGACGGTGGCAGTTATGCAGGAAACCCTGCAGGATATACTGCTCCTTCATTATACCGCATCGATGCTGCAACCCGAAAAATCGAACAAGAATTTACCTTTAATTTAGGCGATGCTCCTTCTGAAATAACCATGAATGGAACAAAAGATACACTATATTTCATTAATAAATCCATCTGGCGAATGAATGTCACTGAACGGCAACTGCCCCAATCTCCTTTTATTAAATACAATGGAACAATCTACTATGGCCTTGCGGTAGATCCTTTTTCTTCTGAAATATATGTCGCAGATGCCATTGACTACGTCCAACCGGGAATAGTATATCGTTTTTCTCCCGACGCTCATCCTTTGGACACTTTACGTACAGGTATCACTCCCGGAGCTTTTTGTTTCAAATAACTTTTAATCCAAATGAAGCAAACCATCCTATCTCTCTTTTTTTTATATGTAACACTAATAACCTTTGCTCAACAAGATTCAACCCTACGGACTCTTAATGCAGGGATAGTGACAGTAAAAGCCGAACGCTCGTTAAAAGATATCGGAGTACAAAAAACAGCTTTAGATACTTTTTCTTTACGGGACAATGTCACCAACAGTCTCGCAGATGTTCTCTCTCAAAACAGTTCCATCTTTATTAAATCTTATGGTCGGGGAACATTAGCAACTGCATCCTTTCGAGGAACTGCCCCTTCTCATACCCAAGTAACCTGGAATGGAATGAAAATAAATTCTCCCATGCTTGGAATGGTGGACTTTTCTATGATTCCTTCCTACTTCATTGACAATGCCAATTTATACCACGGAGCCAGTTCCACTGGAATCACAGGAGGAGGATTAGGTGGCGCTGTCACATTAGGGACCCAAGCGATACAGGAAGATGGTTTCAATATGAGATACATACAAGGTATCAGCAGCTACAATACTTTTGATGAATTTTTACGGGTTACTTATGGTAATCAAAAATGGAAAAGTTCCACACGATTATATTACGCCACTTCTGATAATGATTTCAAATACACCAATTATCGGAAGAAAATTTTTGAAACCGACGATAACGGGAAAATCACTGGAAGCAGTTATCCCATAGAACGGAATAAAAATGGAGCCTATAAAGATTTACATATCCTTCAGGAAATTTACCACAGAACAGATAAAGGAAACCGATGGGGATTTTCTGCCTGGTATCTGAATTCTCTCAGAGGAATTCCCATGCTCAACGTCGATTATAAAGAAGACAACCAAAGTAAAAACGAACAAAAGGAACAAACATTGCGCGCAGTGGCTTCATGGGATCGATTCTTTGAAAAATTAAAATTAGCAGGGAAAGCAGGTTATACATATACCGACATGAGATATATTTATTCCGGAGATGCAGGCAATCATCAATTAATTGAGATGATTCATTCACAAAGTTATGTTCATTCTGCCTTTCTCAGATTCGACACAGAATATTATCCTCACGAGAAATGGATGATTATAGCCAATATTTCCGGGAATCAACACTTTGTAAAAAGTATGGATCAAGCGGTACAAACTCTAATAGGAGACAAAGCCATTATTGGATACGATAAAGCCAGATTAGAGTTATCCGGATTCGTTTCCGTTAAATATCGTCCTACGAATCGTTTGGGAATTGCTGTCAATATTCGGGAAGAATTATATGGTAAAGAAATTACCCCCATTATCCCTGGAGGATTTATTGATTATTTGATTTCTCAAAAAGGGGAGGTAATATTTAAAACTTCCATCGCTCGTAATTATCGTTACCCCACCTTAAACGACCTTTATTTCATGCCTGGAGGAAATGATACTCTCCGTACAGAAAAAGGATACACTTATGATGGAGGAATTGAATTTACCTTAAAAAACAAAAACATGTCTTTTCATGGAGAACTCAGTGCTTATAATTCATACATTCGGGATTGGATTGTCTGGTTACCTACATTCAAAGGTTTTTGGTCTCCGGTCAATGTAAAAAAAGTACACAGTTACGGCATGGAAGCCAAAGGACGTTATACCGCTTCTTTTGCAAAAAACTGGCAACTGACATTAGATGGAAATTTTGCTATTACACACTCCATCAATCATGGTGATCCCATCAATTGGGCCG
>CASFOM010000012.1 GCA_949296295.1 uncultured Alistipes sp.
CACAAGACCTCCTCCCAATACTCGATTCACTTCCGGATAATACATATCAATCCGTTGCAGATCGGACTGTTCTATTTCAGAAAGCGTGACAGGTCTGACCGCTTCACGTCTATTCCCGGGTTGTGAACTGAATGATATTCTGCTTCCTTTGTTTTCCCGAACGGTTACTTCTTCTACAAAAGAATTCCATTCCCCACAGGCAGGACATCTTCCTAACCATTTTGGGGATTCATTACCACAAACTTTACAAAAGAAACTTGTTTTAACTTTTGCCATAAAAGCTGGTTATTCAATGATAGGAATGGCCCATAAAGCAGCTTGTACAGGAGCTTTTTCCGATAGATTTTTAATGCGCAGGTAACCGGCGATCATAAGATCATTATTGATTCCGGATACAGAGACTCCTCCTAAGGCTTCTAATAATTGGGAGAATCGTCCTTGCCGCCCTGTTACGGTTACGGTTTTGAAACTTTCCGTTATTCCTGCACGATCAGCAGCGATGGCAATCGCATCTTTCAATCCTCCATATCCGTCAGCTAACCCAATGCGTACGGCATCTACACCACTCCATACACGTCCTTGAGCAATGGAATCCACCTCTGCTACGGATATATTTCTTCCTTCTGCCACATGACCAATGAACGTATTATACACCTGATCGATGGATTGCTGTATATATTGTCTTTCAGGGTCGGATAATGGACGGAAGGGGGACCCTATATCGGCAGAAGGATTGGTCTTTACGACATCTGTTTGTATGCCTAACTTATTATGTAATCCGTCTTGAGCATTGAATAATATGCCGAATACTCCGATGGACCCGGTAATGGTTCCGGGAGAGCAAAGGATAACGTCCGCAGGAGCTGAGATATAATATCCTCCGGAAGCGGCGTAGCTACCCATAGATACAATGACCGGTTTCTTTTGTTGCAGCAAAGACATTTCATGCCAGATGGATTCGGCAGCCAAAGCGCTTCCTCCAGGGGAGTTTACGCGGACTACTACGGCTTTAATGGATTCGTCTTCACTTGCTTGCCTTAGTTTGTTCGAGAAGGAGGTACTGCCAATCATTTGGGCATTTCCTTTTCCATCGATAATTTCTCCATCCGCATATACAATAGCAATTCGATTGGTTGATTTATTTTGCATTTGTAATGGTTGTACCGCAGAAATAATATACTCGGAAAGAGAAACGGTTTGTAGTAATGTGTCCCCTATTTGTTGTTTGATAAACTCTTCCGCATCATGCCTGTATCCTGTTCTGTCTATCATTTTTAACTCAACAGCTTTTTCGCTGTTTTTTACAGCCAATTCAGAAGCGTATTTATTTAGCAGTTCAGGAGCTATTCCTCGGGCTTCTCCAATACCGGCCAGAATGTTATTCCAAATGGATTGCAGCATTTGTTCGGTTTGTTCCCGATTGGCTTCGCTCATTTGGGATTCGGTGAATGGTTCTATGGCGCTTTTGTATTTGCCATGTCGGATTACTTCTGGTTTTATTTCTAATTTTTCCAATGTCTCTTTATAGAAAAGGGTTTGAGAAGCCAAGCCTCGCCAATCCAGCGCTCCTTCCGGATTCATGATAATAGTACTGGCAACGGAAGCCAGGTAATAAACTCCTTGAGAATAAGAGTCTGCATAACTTACGATAAATTTTCCCGATGATTTGAAATCGGTCAGTGCATTTCTTAGTTCTTCTAAGTTTGCAATACTCATGCGCATAGTTAATGCGGGTTCCAAATAAATCCCTTTTATTTGGTCATCATATTTAGCCCGTTCTATGGCATTTAAGATGTCTAGGAAAGCGACAGGGCGAATTACTTCCAAAGAAGAGGGATTGATGGATAAAAACGGATTGATATCCGCATTATCGCTGATGGGTTCTTGTCCTGTAATTTTTAGTACGGCTTTTTCCGGTATAATCGTTTCCTCTTCTGATAATAGGCTGAATGCCAATACATTGATTAATCCTACGGATAAGAAGAATAATAAGAGTCCGCTAGCCAGAAGAGCTAATAAACAAGCGGTGAAAGTTTTAAAAAATTGATTCATAAATTATAATGCCTTTTTGGGGGAGAAGGATTGTTTTATAGCAATCTTTCGGTTATTCCTGTTAAGGTTTTTCGAAAGGAGACTACAACCCTTTCTTGCCAATTTATAAAAAAGGGAAGTTAAAATTCCACAAGTAAATATAATGAAATATCTTTGTATGACAAAAGATATATGAAGATATGGAAATAAAAGAGCAAATCAAGTCGGTGTTGGCTTCTGTCATACATCCTGAGTTAGGGACGGATATCGTTTCATCGGGCATGGTTGAATCCATAGAAGTTACTGAAAATCAAATCCGTTTTACGTTATCTTTGGTTAAGCCACGGGATCCGTTCGCTTTATCTGTTAAAAAAAATGCTATTCAAAAATTAACGGAAAAATTTCCGGATTATAAAGATAAAATTACTGTTCTAATCAAAGAACCGGCTCCCAAGACTCAAAAAAAGGGAGAACAACCATCTTTACCCTCGGGAGAAGCACAGGTTCGTTATAAAGTGGCTATATCTTCGGGTAAAGGAGGAGTAGGCAAATCGACCGTAACGGCTAATTTAGCAGTTACTTTGGCAAGTAAGGGGTATCGGGTAGGAATTCTCGATGCAGATATTTATGGCCCTTCCATGCCTAAAATGTTTGGATTGGAGAATTATGTGCCTGTTGGGGAAGTTATTGATGGAAAGGAATTTTTAGTTCCAGCTGAGAAATATGGAGTAAAAGTCATGTCTATCGGCTTTTTCATTCAATCGGATGATGCTTTGATATGGCGGGGTCCTATGGCAACCAATGCTTTACGTCAATTGATTCATCAGACAAAGTGGGGGGAACTGGATTTCTTATTGATTGATTTACCTCCAGGAACAGGAGATGTCCATTTAACCATCATAGGAGAATTGAAGTTGTCGGGAGCGATTGTTGTGACAACACCTCAGCAGGTGGCGTTGGCAGATGCTGTTCGGGGAATAGGAATGTTTCGTCAAGAAAAGGTGAATGTCCCGATTTTGGGATTAGTGGAAAATATGTCATGGTTTACTCCTTTGGAGTTACCGGATAATCGGTATTATATTTTTGGGAAAGGAGGAGGTGTCGAGTTGGCACAATCTCGAAATATCCCTTTGTTGGCGCAGGTTCCATTGGTTCAAAGTGTTTGTGAATCGGGAGATGAAGGTATCCCTGCTTCTTTGGATCAAAAAGAGTCCGTTCGCCAGGCCTTTTCGGATATGGCCGAACGTATGATTACTTTCTTGGAAACATTGTAATTTTTGAGTCATGATTTTGTACGATGTGGCCATGCAGCTTTATGCAGGAATTGTGAAAGCTGTTGCGCCGTATAATGAAAAAGCACGACAATGGAGTCGTGGTCGGAAAGATATTTTTAAACGTTTAGCTCAAAGTATAGGAGAAGAAGGTCCGATCGCTTGGTTTCACTGTGCTTCCTTAGGGGAGTTTGAACAAGGACGTCCTTTGATCGAGCAGTTTCGGGAGTATTATCCGCAGTATAAAATATTGGTTACCTTTTTTTCTCCTTCCGGTTATGAAATAAGAAAGAATTATTCAGGAGCTGATTTTGTTTTTTATCTTCCCATAGATACTCGTAGAAATGCAAGACGTTTCCTTTCTATTGTTCGTCCTTCCATTGCTGTTTTTGTCAAATATGAATTTTGGATTAATTATTTGAAAGAATTGAAACGCCGGGGAGTGAAAACATATGTTGTGTCTGCTATTTTCCGTCCGTCCCAACTGTTTTTCCGTCCTTATGGAGGAATGTACCGTAAAGTGTTGCATCTCTTTTCTCATATTTTTGTGCAGGATGAAGCTTCGCGTCAGTTGTTGGATGGTATAGGAATTCAGAATGTTTCGGTTTGTGGCGATACCCGTTTTGACCGGGTTGTTCAAATTGCCGGTCATGCTCGGCAAATAGATTGTATTGCTCGTTTTGCTCAAGGTCATCGTGTTTTTATATCAGGGAGTAGTTGGGAAAAGGATGATGAAATTACGCTTCGCTTGATAGATTCTTATCGGAATCTTCGTTTTTTGATTGCCCCTCATGAGATTACAGAAGCCAAGATTTTGGGTTTATGTCATGCAGTGGAACAAATGGGGCGTACACCTGTTCGTTATACTCGTATTCAAGAGGGAGAGAATGCAGATGAGGCAGATGTAATGATTGTCGATACGGTTGGGATACTCTCTTCCGTATATCAATACGGATTCTGTGCCTATATTGGAGGAGGATTTGGTGTAGGGATTCATAATACCTTGGAAGCTGCAACATTTGGATTGCCACTTATTTTTGGACCTAACTATGAACGTTTTAATGAGGCTGTTCAGTTGGTTGCTTTGGGAGGAGCATGTCCGATTCATGATTTTTCAGAAGCTGATGCATGGTTGCAGGCATTAGTGACAAATCCGGAAAAGAAAGAAAAGGCATCAGAGGCGTGTTTTCAATATGTCCGGGCCAATACAGGAGCCGTTAAAAAGATATTGGAATATGGATTGATATGAGATAAATATCATGAAAAAAGAAAAAGGATTGAATATTATTTTTGCAGGAACAGCTTATCCTTTCCGGGGAGGGATAGCCTCATTTAATGAAATGTTGGCCAGAGAATTGCAGCGAATAGGTCATCAAGTTCGTATATTGACCTTTACCGTACAATATCCTTCTTTCCTTTTCCCGGGGAAAAGTCAATATACGGATGGACCTAAGCCGGAAGATCTTTCTATTTCTCGCGAAATAAACTCGGTTAATCCGTTTAATTGGTTCCGAAAAGGAAATAAAATTCGCCGATTTTGTCCGGATGTTCTATTTTTACGTTATTGGTCACCTTATCTGGCTCCTTGTTTGGGCACATTGGCCCGGTTGGTTCGTTTGAACCGGCATACACGAGTTATTGTTCTGGCCGATAATATTATTCCGCATGAACGTCATTTTTACGATAAATGGTTGACGTCTTATTTTGTTGGAGGAGCTGATGGCTTTTTGGTTATGTCTTCGGAAGTGGCAACAGACTTATCTAAATTTACAACCAATAAACCGGTATTGTATGCCCCTCACCCTGTTTATCATAATTATGGCAGTCCGGTTTCAAGGGAAGAAGCGTGTCGTTGTTTAGGATTAAAAGAATCCTGCCGTTATGCATTATTTTTTGGATTTATTCGAAAATACAAGGGGTTGGATTTATTGCTTGAAAGTTGGGCTGTTTATTGTCAAGCTGTTCCTGAAGATAATACCTGTTTGTTGGTAGCAGGAGAATATTACGTGGATAAACAACCCTATCTTGATTTGATCAGTCGTTTGGGGATTGAGAACCGGGTGATTTTGTATGATCGCTTTATTCCGGATGAAGAGGTAAAATATTATTTCTGTGCTTCGGATATGGTGGTACAACCTTACCGTTCTGCTACTCAGAGCGGGGTGACTCAGATAGCATATCATTTTGAAATTCCCATGATTGTTACCCGAGTAGGAGGCCTTCCTGAGATTGTTCCGGATGGAAAAGTTGGATATGTTACCTCTCAATATCCAAATGAAATTGCCCAAGCCATACAAAAATGTTTTTGTTCAGAAATACGGGAATCATTGATTCAAAATATTCGGGTTGAGAAAAAAAGGTTTAGCTGGGATTATATGGCTAACCGTTTTATAGAGTTGTACAATATGATTGGAACCAGATATAAGGGAAGATAATTTATTATTTGGGATTTATTTATCAGTTTCGATAAATATATATGATAATTTGATAATCAATTATATCTGTATAATAAAGTCCAATAAGTCAAAACTACTTGCAAAAGGTTTAAAAGCAATTGAAATTTTTTTATCGGAGAGTAATAATTTTATTTGGTTGATATAACGTAAAAAAGAAAGGTAACCCTTAAGTCTGTCTTTGACTTTTGG
>CASFOM010000013.1 GCA_949296295.1 uncultured Alistipes sp.
AAGCCCGGTACAATACCGAGCTTTATTCCAATCTAAGAGCGCCTCTTAATAATGTTAAACCGTCCAACTTTTGGGGGGCACATCAAAGTCAATAATGACTGAACGGGTTGCCCTTTTTCATGGACTTTCACTATTTCCATAAGATATGAAAAATTAAGAGATCGACCTCTAAAATCTCTTTTGGGTCGGTCTCTTTAAGTTATAAGTGTGAGTAAAGGGGAAAGGTAACAGACATTTATTTACGTAAATCTGGATTGAGTTTCGAAAATAACGAGGTAAGTTTACCCTGGTGATACATTGCAAAGGTGGCGGATGTATCACCAGGACAAAATCAGACGGATGTTGTCGGATAATAAGAGAAAAATAAAAACAACAACTTTTTTTCAAATGGCAATCCTGAAAAAGATGCTTGGAAAATTCAGACCATCAAAGGAATAATTCCTGACCGATTATCTTCGTTGCCATAATTTAAAATCATCAAATTCAACGGTCCCGAATCCATTGGTATAGGTAACCTGAAAGGGTCCTACCTTAAGAGGTTTCCCGGACAAATCGGGACGATAAACAGGAGAATGGGGCATCTCTTCCCATGTGATTCCGTCCGGACTGGTGCGTAAATAAAAATAATCGCCTGACTTTTCTATCTGGAGATACATATTTGCATCTTTCCCGAACATATTGGAAAACTGAATCCGGTCAAATTCTTTGATATTGGTCAGGATATTTCCCTGATTGTAGTGAGGAAATACGCCCAATTGTACCAATTGAATCATGCCTCGTTCGTTCTCTGAAAGAGCCATGAGCCCTCCTTCCAAATAGGCAACTGTTTGTCCGTCTCGGAATCCTGTATAGTCTGTTACGCGAATTTGGACAACAAAATCTCCGGTTACCTCCTTATACAGAAGTGGACCGTAATTTTTTTCTGAGGCGTTGAAATTTCTGTCTTTCGATGCAAGAGTTAAACTTCCGTTCTGGCTCTTTGCCGTAATCTCTTCTGCCTGAAAGCCAAACAAACCATCCCAGAGGGTTGTCTCAAAGTCGGAATGATAATCCTTATCCGTATCGAAATTGTCTTGAAGAAGCGAAAAATTGTTGGGAGACATGGAAACGGTGACAGAAGGAATCTGATTATTCATGTTTCCATGCAAATCTTTAACTGCAACGGAAAAAGTTTCGATGTGACGGGGATTTTTATCCTCTATTTTGAAAAGGTATTCCGGAGTACCGTCCCAACGGCTTGTTTCTTGCCCATGAATGAATTGGAAAAGAACCGGACCTGGGGAGAGGGTTTTTCCTTGTTCGTCAATAACTTTTAAACGGACATAGTCAGGAGTAATCGGTTGAGCCTCCAATTTAAAGTGGTATTGCGCAAGATCGTTTTTTTGAAAATTATCGTAAAAGGCAGTTGCTTCACTGTCACTGATGCAGGTCCCATAAATGGATATTTCACCGATAACGGTGCCCCCTGATTCTTCTCCAATGGTCAGAGAAGTAGGATTAGGAGGGAGTGAAACATGGATGGAGCATTCTTTTTTCCCGTTTATCCAGACAGCCCATTCCTGATTTTCTTGTGCTTGTAGAACAATATGATTCCAGGCAGAAGGATTTTTTACCGGTATCTCCTGACCTTGGATGGAGAAGCCTGAGGGGGTCGCTTCTATTGCCCAATCTCTCCAGGAAATTAAACGTAGCTTTTGTGTTGTCCCTTCCGGGTATTGAGTGGTAAATACAATTCCTTGAACCTGATGGCGGGCATTTATATCTTCAACGGTTACTGCTCCTTTGAGTGCTATCTTGCCCTCTTCTTCCGCAAGCGTTTCAATGAGGGCTTTCCCTTCCCATGCCCCCTGGTTTTTCCAGAGACCACGCGAAACATCGCTCATGGTCAAACGAAAGAGATATTTGTTTTGTGGAGGGACGAGGGCTTCCTGCTTGATTTGTGATTCAGACAAAGGGATGTCATAAATTTTAACAGCTCCGAGGTATCCCTTGAACTTCCAATCTCCATTACCGGATTGCCCAATGGAAACATATTGGTTGGGAAGCATTCTCAGTTTCAGGTTCTTTTCATAAATCATTTCCCCGTCCCGGTAAACGCGTTCATAATGTCCATCAAAACAAATGGTCCAATGGTGCCAGAGCTCTGAACCCCGATAATCATTTAATCCGATATTTTCATGACTGCCGTTGTGAAAACTGATTCCGCTGTCGTTGTTGAAACCATTGCCGAAAGTAATGCGTCCCTGTTCCCCGTCTTCTCCTGTGGGCCATAAATCGACAACGGTTTCATGTTCCTCTGTCTCGGAATTAAGAATCCAGGCACTTATCGTATAGGGGGCGTTGTCTGCCATATTGGAAGGGAGTGAAAAGTCGGAAATCAAACCTCCGCTTCCATTAAAATAGAAGGCTGCCCGATTATTCTTGAGGATAACGGGAATGCCGTCCCCTTCGCTCTGGAACATTCCTTGTCCCGCTCTGTTGGCAATCTCCTTTACAGAACTGCCTGCGGAATAATCGGAAGCGTCGATATCTACTAACAGACCTTGGGGAGCCGGAATTTCTGTGGTTGCCATTTCCGGGATAGGCGTTGTTGCATCGAAAGCAATCTCTGCCAACTCTTGAGCCCAATTATATAAACGGATATCGGTGATTTGTACGACTTGATCGCCCGACGTAAGAATCATTCGGGGACCTTCTTCTCCTGACTTGACAGCATTTGATGAAGCAGATATTGCATATTTTCGGTCCGATTTGATTTTGTAGTTCCCTATCATTATACTGTCAAGGTAAACGGTAGCTCTTTCTCCCTGACAGAGAATAGCGACCTGACGCCATTTCTCTTCTGTGGATAGGGACTTTTTCGGAGGAATATGCAACATGGGCTTTTGTCCCCAGAAAACATAATTCCCTAAGGCATGAGATTCGGTCCCGTAGATTTTGTAAGAGAGTGTCCAATCTCCTCCGTTGTTGAAGGAGGCTGGCATGGAAAATTGACTGATTAATTGGCTGTGGGGAGCCATCGATACACAGCTTTTCCCTCCTTTAACGGTTGAGGAAACCTCTCCTGTAACGGTTTTGAATGATTGCCCCAACATTCCGGCATGGTTCAACCATTGATGGCCCGAGAAAGAGTTTCCGGTCATGCCTATCAACAGCTGAGGAGGGTCCGTATGGCTTGATTCAAATACTTTGATGTTCCACAAGGCTGCCGATATCCCTCGCTTTTCTGCTCCGGTGAAAGTCAGACGAACATATCTTGCCTCTGCATTACCATACTCTACAAGAGGACTGCCGGACAAGGTGTTGTGCCTCTTATCGGAAAACATTTCCCATTTTTTCCCGTCTAAAGAGGTTTCCACATAATATTGATAATAGTTGGTCGGCAGTTCGAACTGAATCCAAATCCTGCTGATTTTTTTAGGGGATTCAAGGTCTATTTGAAGCCACTCTTCCTGACAACTTTTCGGACGCCATAGAGTGCCGTTGTTGTCATCTACGGCATATTCGGGTTTGTAATCTTCATTATAATAGGAAGAAGCCGTTACCGGTTTCCCGAATGCAATATTTTCTTCGGTGGTCAGTGGTTGCAGATTCCCTATCCCTTCATGGGAACCTTCGATAAGGTCAATCGTTCCATCGGGATTGAATTTTATTTCGTCAGCAGCTATTTGACGGTGCATCCCCTTTGTGGAATGAGGATTGTCGTGGCGGTGGTAAATGATATAGAATTTACCGTTCTCTTCGAGTATGCTGTGGTGCCCCGGTCCATGAATGGTTCCATCCGCATTCGTCTTTAAAATGCAGTTGTTTTCAGGACTTTCATAAGGGCCCATAGGCCCTTCGCGGCTAATCGCGTATTTGACCCGATAAGTATCGTCGTGGCAGGAACCTGCCGAATAGGTTAAAAAATATATTCCATGTTGTTTGATGACAAAAGGAGCTTCAAAAAATTCTGTCGCTTCGGTGTTTACAATCAACCGTTTGTTGTCGGTAAGTGACAAATGTTCGTCCAACTGCACAACCCCGCACCCAAAACCGGGATATATCCCCCAGGTTCCGAAATAGAGGTAGATTTTCCCGTCGTCATCAATGAAATGCTGTCCATCCAGAGTAATGCAGTTTTTTACAAACTGATCCGGCATAAAGACAGCGTCTTCCGCTCCGAGAACATTATGCCAGGGACCGCGCGGAGTTGTCCCTTTCCCCAAGTGAAGGGTACAAGGTTGGCAATACAATAAATAATAGCTCCCGTTGTATTCCCAGGCATCTGGAGCCCAATACCAGTGGGTGGTGGGCCAATTCATGGACATTAAGGTCCAATTGACAAAATCTTTGGAACTCCATACCTGGCTGGGGCCGAATCCTGCGCCATTCCCATCGGTAGTAGCATAAATATAGTATGTATCGCCAAATTTGCGAACGGTAGGATCCGCAAAATAACCGGGTATGATGGGATTCCCTGCTTGAGGGGTATTATAGACCACAGGAGAATTCTTTTGTGCCAACGAGAAAAGAGGCATTAACCCTATGAGCAATGTCATGCTTATTGCAGAGATTGTTATTCTGAGTCTTTTGTGTTTCATAAGTTTTACAAGCGTGGTATCCGGAGATTTTTAATGTTATTGTATAAAAACTTGTTACGGCCAATATTCTGTTGTAAATATGGATTGTAAGGAAGAGAATCCATTAAAACAAAAATATTTTTCTTCCAATATGAGGGAAAAGAATGGTTGAGGAATAGGTATCGCCTGACGAAATGAAATATGATTGGGAGCGGAAAAACATGTATACAAGGTTCCCTTTCCCGCTCCCTAAATCTGTTTTATCGTAGTGCAGATTTGACGGGGAGGTCAAGCATCTTGCTTTATTCATTAACTTTCCATTCAATAATGCCTCCCGATTCCCCTTCCTGCAGTTGGGCGGCAATTTTTAATCCTGTTGTGGTTACAGGCTGGAAAGAAACGTGGTTATATTGGTCTTTGGCAACGCCATAAGTATCGTTCGTCGATACTTCCTCCCATTGTTTCCCTTTTTTGTAATAGAGTGTCCAACTTTTCGGAACCCGATAATTCCCGTCGTAGTGGTCGAAATCCAACCAATAAACATCGACGCTGGAAACTTGGGTAGGTTTTTCAAATTCATATTCGAGGGTTTCCAGACTTCCTCTTTTTAACCACCAGTAATGATAGGGTTTCGAAATATCGGAAGAACTTTTAGGTTCCCACTGGTCATTCACGCCAAAAACCCATTCATAATACGAGGCAGATTCCGGTGCGTCTTTCTGGAGAGGAGCATGTTTAATCATCGCTCTTGCCTTGCTCGCAATGGTGGGGGCGGGAACAGCTTTCGCTCTTTCTGCCGACTCCGGAATCCATACAATCATTTCGTTGGCTCCCCGGTTATTCCAGGTAGAGTAGGGAATAGCTGTTACTGAAACTTCTTTTTCACTGCCGTCGCTTTGAATTTCCCGGGCTGTGGTTTTCAGTACCATTACCCCATTGAGAAGTTCATTATCAAACGTGGTTGTAAAGGTGGTATTGGCCGGGATATATTTATTGAAAACGTGACCGTCATGTTGGTCAATGCCTTCCATACAATATACAATGGGTCCCCGCTGAATAGCCAACAAGCCACGGTCATCGTAAACTTCGTCAATGGCTCTTACCCGACGAACTTCCATCGGAAAATCAAGAGACACCGTATCTCCGCTTTCCCATGTACGGTTTACGGTGATGTACCCGTCCCGGACATAAGGACGAATGGATTTCCCGTTAACCGTTATCGTATATTTCAATGGAGCATCGGTATAGGAGTAAAGTTTTGTTGCAACAGGATATTGCGTTACCCAGTCGGGGATACGGAAGCGGATGGCAAATTCCTGTTCCTTTTCTACCGTAACGTTGAATTGAATGGCTCCATCCCACGGATATTCTGTAACTTGTTCCAACTGAATACGGTTGTCTGCCGTTGGAATATCGGCATTGCTTTGGGTATATAAATTGACATAGATGTCATTGCCTTGTGTAGCATACATATATAGGGGAACAGAAGCTACAAAACGAGTGATGTTGCCAGGACAACAGGCACATCCAAACCATGCTGCCCGATTATGTTGTCCCATCGATTCGAGGGGGTTGTCGTAAAAGAACCGGTCTCCGCTCAGAGATACGCCCGACATGACTCCATTATATATGGCCCGTTCCACCAAATCGGCATATTTGGCATCTCCTGAAGCAAGGAACATCCTGTGATTCCAATATACATTGGATATGGCTGCGCAAGTTTCACAGTAATTGGTCATGTTGTGGAGTTCGTAATTGGGCCCGAATCCCTCTCCCTGGGGGCGGGAACCGTAACCACCCGTAATGTACAACTTTTTCCCTGCCATATTTTCCCATATACGGGTCAGGGCATGAAAATAAGCGGTGTCATTTGAAAGAGAAGCATAATCGGCTACTCCTGAATAGAGGTAACCTGCCCGTACCGCATGACCTACTATTTCATCCTGCTCCAGAATCGGTTTATGATCCTGACTGTACATACTGGGAGCTCTGCCGTTGCTTAAACGCCCCGTCTCTTCTACGAAATATTTGGCTTGGTCAAGGTATTTTTTATCTCCTGTAAGTTTATAAAGTTTACATAGCGCCATTTCGATAATGGGGTGCCCGGAAGGAAATTTAATCTGACCTTCCCCCAATCCAAAGGTTTGGCAAACCAAATCGGCATTCTTCAGCGCTACATCAAGCAAGGTTCGTTTCCCCGTAGCCTGGTAGTGAGCCACAGCGGCTTCGTAAAGATGTCCGCTGTTATATAACTCATGGCTGTTCATCTTTTCCCACCGCCTTGTTCCCCACCATCCGGAGATTCTGTAACATTTATTGGTGACGCAGGTGGTTAGGTAACCGTCCGGTTCTTGAGCTTGCGCAATTAAATGGATGACACTGTCCAAATATTGGTCCAATTTCAAGTCGTATTTTACGGCGAGAGAATAGGAGGCCCCCTCTATAATTTTGTAAGGGTCTGTATCGTCAAAGGAAAAATCGCCTTTGTGTTCCCCTTGAATCAAACCTGCTGCCAAGGCAAAATTGTCGAAACGTCCGTTGATTTCACATTGGTAAAATGCGGAAGGAATGGATACGGTCCGGTTGGTCTCGATTCTTGGACTCCAGAAATTGTCTTTGAAATGTACCTGAGTGAAAGAAACTTCCTGAATGGAATCGGTGGATGGCTGCCAATGGTGACAACTGTTTAAAAGAAAGGAAAAGGCAACAAATCCTGAAAGGGGTAGTAGTTGAATCTTTTTCATGTTTGGGGGAAATAATAGGTGGGTTAGTTTTTAAGAGAATTTTTTAATCCGGCATACATCCGTTCATAAGTGGGAACTGCAACGCCCAATCGATGTCCTTCTCGGACCAAATAGCCTGTTAACGATTCCAATTCGGTATTTCGATGGGCTCGAAAATCTCGCTGCATGGAAGTAGTCGTTTCCGGAGGAATCCGTTTCATCTGGGCTATCACTGCGGCTTCCACATCGTCCGATAGCTCACATCCTTTCGCTTCTGCTACGGAACGGTATTCCTGCAATAGATTATCCAGCCAATTCCGATATTCCGGAGTGTTCAATACTTCTCCATAGGTCTTGTCCGTATAGGAGGTTATGGTAGCTACGGTAGAGATAAAGGCAAATTTATCCCATACACAACGAACAATATCTTCCCGAGGCCAGGCCCGGATATCTGCTGCTGAAAAAATCTCTGCTAATTTCTGAAGCTTTTCGGGATTTGCTTCGGGGGATCCGAATAAATAACGGTAACCGTTGGTCTGTTCTGCAATGTGCCCCGGCTCTACGATAAAAGCTACGACATATACGCATCCGAGCCATACCTCCCTGTCGGGAAGCATCCGGGCAATGCGTTCTCCACTGTCCACGCCATTCAGAAACGGCAGGACTACGGTGTCGGGACCAATGCAGGGAAGAGCCTGTTGAATTCCTTTTTCAACATCATAGGCTTTGGTGCAATAAATTAAATAATCTACCGGACCTATTTCTTCCGGACAATCCGTTGCTTTTACCGGATATGCAGTATAACTTTTTTCCTGGGTATCTACCTGGAGCCCTTGTTCCCGGATGCGACGTAAGGCTTCTCCTCGGGAAATAAAGTAGATTTCCACATCACTTCCCGCATAATGGCGTGCCAATTCGCCTCCTAAAAAGCCGCCTACTCCGCCCGTACCAAAGATGGCTATTTTTGTTTTCATGGATAATAATATGCTTATTTCTACAAAAATAACAAGAATTGGGGACTATTGTATGCTTTTTCTTTATCTTTACTATAAAAACTTATAGGTCTTATGAATGCCAAACAAATTGTTTTTGATTATTTGACGCAGGCCGGTATTGATTATGATTATTATGAACATTCCGAGGCTCCTACCATTGAAATTGCTCGGGAATATTGGAAAAACGACGGTTCGCGTCATTGTAAAAATTTGTTTTTCCGGAATCATAAAGGGAATCGTCATTATTTGGTTGTTTTTGACAGTGAACGTACGTTGGCTATTCATGATTTGGAACAGCGTCTTCACCAAGGGAAGCTCTCTTTTGCTTCGGAACAGCGTATGATGAAATATTTAGGATTGAAACCGGGTTCGGTTTCTCCTTTTGGATTAATCAACGATACAGGGAATGAAGTGTATCTTTTCCTTGACCGGAATTTATTGGATGCACCCTCTCTTAGTTTTCATCCCAATGACAATACCGGGACGGTGGTCATCTCTCGTGATAATTTCTTGAAATTTCTGGAGATATGTGGAAATCGTTATGAGTTTACCGATTTATATTGATGTCTTTCCCGAAGAAATCTTAGGAGATGTGTTAATTTATGATGGTTGGTGAAAGAATTTGAGAAAGGATCGCTTCTTGGGGAATATGGCTTACGAGGGAGAGATGATAATACTGCATTGTTTTTGAAATTCGGTCATAACCTTTGGGTAAAAGAGGAGTAGGTGACTTTTTAGAACGAGAATAGGTACGTCATTATGCGGGTAAGAATTATTTGAATTTCTTTTCGGAATATAAAATTCCTTGACTGTGTTGATTCTGATATAAAAAA
Source organism: uncultured Alistipes sp. (assembly GCA_949296295.1). Lineage (GTDB taxonomy): Bacteria > Bacteroidota > Bacteroidia > Bacteroidales > Rikenellaceae > CASDZK01. The sequence goes on from CASFOM010000013.1 coordinate 9,114, forward strand.
GAAGTATCCAAATATAAAAATTTGGATACTTCTTTTGCTTAGTAGTCACGGCGGGAATCGAACCCACACCAACAGAACCGGAATCTGTCATTCTATCCTTTAAACTACGCGACCATTTATCTTTTTTCCCTTATTTCGCTATTTTGGCCCAGGAATCTTTCAGCGTTACGGTACGGTTAAATACCGGCTTCCCTGGAGCGGAATCTTTGTCGGCACAGAAATAGCCCAAACGTTCAAACTGAAAGGTATTCCCTGCTGTCACATCCGCTAACGACGGCTCTACATATCCCTTAACGGTTTTTAAGGAATCGGGATTCAAGAAATCCAGGAATGAACCTCCTTCCGGCACATCGTTGGGATCAGCAACTGCAAATAACCGGTCAAACATTCGAATTTCCGCTTTGCAAGCATGTGGGGCGGATACCCAGTGGATAATCCCTTTTACCTTGCGTCCATCCGATGAGCCTCCATGTTGTGATTGGGCATCATAAGTACAATGTAGCTCAACGACCTCTCCATTCGCGTCTTTTATTACTTCATCGCACCGGATGATGTAGGCATAACGTAACCGAACCTCTTTCCCGGGAGACAACCGAAAATATTTTTTCGGTGGTTCTTCCATAAAATCATCCCGTTCAATATATATTTCCCTTGAAAAAGGAACCATACGACTGCCTGCCGATTCATCTTCGGGATTGTTGATGCAACTAATCTCTTCCGTTTGCCCTTCCGGATAGTTGGTTATCACGACCTTCAGTGGATTAACGACTCCCATTCTCCGTTCGGCGGTTTTGTTCAAATCTTCCCGAACACAAAATTCCAACAAACCCAAATCAATCACATTATCCCGCTTGGCTACTCCTACCTTCTCTGCAAAAGCCCGAATGGAAGCCGGGGTATATCCTCGGCGACGCAATCCGCAAATGGTCGGCATACGGGGATCATCCCAACCCGATACGTAACCTTCCTTGACCAGTTGCAGTAATTTCCGTTTGCTCATCACCGTATTGGTCAGGTTCAAACGCGCAAATTCGTATTGATGGCTCGGGAAGATATCCAACGCTTGAATGAACCAATCATACAAAGGTCGATGAACGTCAAATTCAAGGGTACAGATGGAATAGGTAATCCCTTCTATCGAATCCGATTGCCCGTGGGCATAATCATACATCGGATAAATGCACCATTTGTTCCCTGTACGATGATGCTCTGCGTGGATAATGCGGTACATAATAGGATCGCGCAACAACATATTCGGATGAGCCATATCAATCTTGGCCCGCAACACTTTTTCTCCGTCACCGAATTCCCCTGCACGCATTCTCTGGAATAAATCGAGATTTTCTTCTACGGAACGGTTCCGCCAAGGACTTTCAATCCCCGGTTGAGTGACTGTTCCCCGTCCTTCCCGTATCTGTTCCTGTGTCTGATCGTCCACATAAGCCAATCCTTTCCGGATTAACTCACACGCCCATTCATACAACTGATCGAAATAGTCGGACGCATAATGAATACTGTCCCACTGAAATCCCAACCACCGTACATCATCCTGAATGGAATCAACATATTCCGTATCCTCTTTTACAGGATTGGTGTCGTCAAAACGTAAATTACACTTCCCTCCGTATTTCTCTGCCAACCCGAAATTCAAACAAATGGATTTCGCATGACCAATGTGTAAATATCCGTTTGGCTCAGGCGGGAAACGGGTATGTACCTTCATATTGGAAGCCTTTATATTGGCTTCAATAATCTCTTCTATGAAATTCAGAGATTTGTCAGGCGTAGCATTCTCATTTCCACCCATATCGGCTCTCGTTTTACTCCTTTATTTCCTATTTTGCAATAGCAAAGGTAAAATATTAAATCGTAATTTTGTAAAAAATTTCAAAAAAAAATATCGAACCCATGACAAGAAAAGGAATTATAGAATTGGAAAACATGGAGTTCCACTCTTTTCACGGATGCTTTGAAGCCGAAAGAACCGTGGGGAACCGATTCCTCGTATATATGTATATCGAAACAGAGGTCGATAAACCTTCTCTATCCGACAATGTGAAGGATACCGTCAATTACCTCTCCGTCTATGAAACCATCCGGGAACAAATGGAACGCCCTTCCCATATCCTCGAACACGTCTGCCGAAGAATCCTTGAGGCTGTCGCTCAACGATTCCCTCAAATTGCCTACGCTCGCGTCAAAGTGTCGAAAATGGCTCCCCCATTGGGTGGAAATATTGAACGTGTATCACTTACTCTTGATTATCAAAATCCTGAAATACAGTAACTTATTTGCAATAGATTGATCTTCAAATTATTAACAGTTATTGTTGAAAATTGTTGATAACTTTGTTGAAAAAACTGTTTCTTTCGGCAATGATATTGTATTTTTGCCCTTAGAAAATCTTAAACAAACCTTATACAACTCCATAACAATCATGAAAGAATACGCATATGAAGATGCGGTAGCCGCATCTTCTGCTTATTTTAAAGGTGATGATTTAGCTGCTACCGTATGGGTCAGCAAGTATGCCCTGAAGGATTCTTTCGGACATATCTATGAATCGTCTCCTGAACAGATGCACCGGCGCATTGCCGATGAAATTGCTCGAATAGAAGCAAAGTATCCTAATCCTATGTCGGCAAGCGACGTATTCGAATTGATCGATCATTTCCGTTATGTCATCCCTCAAGGTGGACCCATGACGGGAATAGGAAATCACATGCAAATCGCATCCCTTTCCAATTGTTTCGTTATCGGACATAAACATCCTGCTGACTCTTATGGCGGTATCATCCGCATTGACGAAGAACAGGTGCAGCTCATGAAACGAAGAGGAGGAGTAGGTCATGACCTGTCCCACTTACGTCCTGCCGGAACCCCTGTACTGAATAGCGCACTTACTTCTACCGGTATAGTTCCTTTTATGGAACGTTATTCCAATTCAACACGTGAAGTTGCTCAGGATGGACGACGGGGAGCACTGATGCTTTCCCTTTCTATTAAACATCCGGATGCCGAAAGTTTTATTGACGCCAAGGTGGATACCGGAAAAGTGACCGGGGCAAACATCTCTATTAAATTGGATGATGAATTCATGAAGGCTGCCCGGGCCGGACAAAAATATCGTCAGCAATTCCCTATCGACGCTGCCGAACCCATGGTGTCAAAAGAAATTGACGCTGCTGCTCTCTGGAAAAAAATTGTACATAATGCCTGGAAATCAGCTGAACCTGGCGTATTGTTCTGGGATACGGTAATTCGTGAATCCATCCCGGACTGTTATGCAGACCTCGGATTCCAAACCGTTTCTACAAATCCTTGCGGAGAAATACCTCTCTGCCCTTACGACAGTTGCCGGTTACTCGCGATGAACCTTTATGGCTATGTGGAAAAACCATTTACTCCGGAAGCTTACTTTAATTTTGATAAATTCAAAACCCATGTCCGTCGCGCAATGCGTATGATGGATGACATCATTGATTTGGAACTTGAAAAAGTAGAGGCCATCATTAATAAGGTAAACAGTGACCCTGAAGAAGAAGATATCCGCCGGGTAGAGAAGGAGTTATGGGAAAAAATCCGGGATAAGGCTTTGCAAGGACGTAGAACAGGCCTTGGAATTACTGCTGAAGGAGATATGTTGGCCGCTTTGGGATATACTTACGGAACTGAAGAAGCAACCAACTTTGCCGTATTGGTTCAGAAAACCTTGGCTTTGGAAGCCTATCGTACCTCCGTCCTTTTGGCAAAGGAACGGGGCCCGTTCCCTATCTACGATACAGCTCGGGAAGTGAACAATCCTATGATTAACCGAATTCGGGAAGCTGATCCTGAATTATATGAAGAAATGGCAAAGTACGGACGTCGGAATATTGCCATGCTGACCATCGCTCCTACCGGTACAACCAGTTTGATGAGTCAAACCACTTCCGGAATAGAACCTGTCTTCCTCCCTTATTATAAACGACGTAGAAAAGTGAATCCGAATGATAAGTCGGTTAATGTGACTTTCGTGGATGAAGTAGGGGATTCCTGGGAAGAATATTATGTATTCCATCATAAGTTCCTGGTATGGGCTGCTATTCATGGATTGGATAAACAACAGGTTTCTTCCATGAGTAGTGCAGAATTGGATGCTTTGGTCGCTCGTTCTCCCTATTATAAAGCAACCAGCAATGATATTAATTGGGTAAATAAGGTGAAGATGCAGGGCGAGATGCAAAAATGGGTGGACCACTCCATATCCGTTACTGTTAATTTACCCAAAGATATCACTGAGGAAATGGTAGGAAAGGTTTACCAAACCGCTTGGGAATCCGGATGTAAGGGAGTGACCGTTTATCGGGATGGCTCTCGCGATGGTGTACTCGTATCGGCTTCCGCTTCTCAAAAAGCCAAAGAACACCCGTTGAAACGACCGAAAGAATTGACTGCCGATGTCGTTCGGTTTAAAAACGGGAAAGAAGATTGGATTGCTTTTGTCGGAATTTACAATGGCCGTCCGTATGAAATTTTTACCGGTAAGATTGAAGAGGATTCAATGGTGATTCCTAAACGAATCAATAAAGGGGTGATTATTAAAGTTCGTGAAGAAGACGGTTCCAAACGGTATGACTTCCAATATGAAGATAAGTACGGATATAAAAATACCATCGGTGGAATATCCCGCTTGTTTGATGAGACATTCTGGAATTATGCCAAACTAATTTCGGGAGTATTGCGTAACGGAATGCCCATTCTTCATGTGGTTACTTTGGTCTCTTCTCTCCATTTCGATTCAGAATCTATTAATACATGGAAAAACGGGGTGTCTCGAGCTCTTTCTCGTTATATCCCTTCCGGTACGAAAACTTCTAAGAAATGCAGCGAATGTGGTGAAGAATCACTGGTCTATCAGGAAGGTTGTTTGGTTTGTACTTCCTGTGGCCATTCCAAATGCGGATAAAAATAGAAAGAAAATTTTATACAGATTAGTCAATAATCGTTACAGTTATTGGAAAAAACATTTATCACAGTTCAGCAAGACTTACTTTGCTGAACTGTCTTTTTTTATTCTATCCAATCTTTGGCAATACATATATCTCAGTATATTGTAATGAGGTCTTTAATAGATTACTTCTTTTATTATATCTTCCATTTCAGGTAAAATCAGGTTTATATATTCAAGTAGGAACATTTGCTTGAATATTCCGTTTGTTCTTTCTACCATGGTATCGTATAAGGGGTATAAGATTCTGTCATACTCGGTATGATGCCGGTTTTATAGTTTCTATGATATAATTGTATTGGAGTGATGTATGAGGGGGCGTTTACCATTTCTGCGCCTTGAGTTTTTAGACCTTGTACATACACCTTGGGTGACAATAATATTTCTGCTTACTTATCCTGAACAGTCGGTAGAGTCTGTTGTATTATATATCAGAGAACAGATGTTGTCCCTTTATCCTGAACAGAAACGGTGCTTGATTTAATGGAAATAAGTTGTTTTATTTCCATTAAATCGGAAGCGATACTGTGAATCGGCACCCTTTCCCAATTTCACTTTCAATTGAAATCGTACCCCCATGTGCTTCCACAAAATCTTTCGAGATTGCCAGTCCTAATCCACTCCCCTGAACTTTGGTGCCAGGAACCCGGAAATATCGGTCAAAGATACTTTTATGATAACGGGGATCTATGCCACGACCGAAATCTTGCACATAAATATCTATTTGCTTCTTATGTTGGGTTGCTCCGATAATAATACGGGAATTTTCTGGTGAGTGATGTATCGCATTCGAAAGTAGATTGGTGATAACCCAGGCTATTTTTTCATTATCCACAAATAATTTCGATATTTTTTCAGGATATTCTACTTCAACGAAACAATGGAATCGCTCGGCCAATACTTGAGTAGCTTTTATCGCATATTCAATCAATTCAATAGGTTTAGCAATTTTAGGTTTCAATGTAAGTTTTCCCGATTCTACTTGGGTAAGATTCAATAACTCACCGGTAATATTCAATAACCGGTTGCTGCTTTCTCGAATACTCCCCAATAATTGAGTCTGTTCTTCATTAAGAGATCCAAGTCGGGAATCTCCCAGTAATTGCAGGCTCATCAGTATTGATGAAATAGGGGTTTTCATCTCATGAGAGACTGTTGCGATAAAATTCGTTTTGGCAGAATCCAACTCTTTGTATTTGGTGATGTTGTTTAGAATAATCAGATTGCCGACAAACTGTTGTTCGGTTTCACCTACGGGATTGATGTATAGTGGAATATTGTCCATTTGGAAGTAGCTTTCCTTGTTATCCGCATAAATTTTCAAGGGCTCATGTTCTTGATTGTCTTGTTCTGCGTATACCTCTCGGATGAGTCGTCTCAATAAATCGTTATTCAGAGCTATTTCCGCTGCATTACGACCTATGATATTGTCTCGTTTCAGGTTTAAGATTGAAAAAGCTTCGTCGTTCATAAAAAGAATATTGCGCTCCGGATCCAATCCGATAATCGGTTCATGTAAGCTGTTTACGATGGCTTCGATTCTTTTCTTCTCTGTCATGAGCCGGTCGAGAGAACTGCGCCTATATTCAGACAGTTTGCAGGCCATATCGTTGAAAGACGTGGCAACAGCACTAAATTCTTTGTTGTTGCCGAAATCGAGACGTTTTTCGTAATTATGGTTGGCAATCTGGGTGATTCCTTGTTTCAATTTGTCAATTGGTCGCAAGATAATGGCAGGAAAACGAATCAGGAAAATCCCCGCCAATAAGATACATAGTATAGACAATATCGTGAGCCATTGAACGGCACCTTCTGATCCGGATTCCACATCAGAACTTTTGGAGCGTATTGAATTCATATTTAACTCCATAATTCGATAGAGATCCTCGCGAATCTCCTGAATCTGGATGATGGAAACTGAATCGGTCAGTGCATCGATTTTTTGGGTTAAAGCAGAAGTAACTTCCTTCTCATTTACTTCAGTAATATTTTGTTGCTGAAGAGCTAAACTGTTTATTAAAACGTCCCGCGACGTAGAGTCTTGTGAGAGGCGATCTAATGAACGAAGCATCTCTTCTACATAATGTACGGAGTTGTAGTTGTCTGTTAATATATTTTTTGAAGCAATGGAAAGTTGTTGTACTGACCGGACCGATTGAAAACCCAGTAGAAGAATCAAAACAAACAATACTCCTATCCCTAATGTCAATCTGTTATGAAGATTCATTACGATAAAATAATTAAATCCACATTGAGTTTGGCTAATCGATTCAACAATCGTCGAAACCTAAGAGCCGTTAAAAACAGCGAATATAGTGAAAATCGGGGACTGCTGATACAGACCGTACTGATTTTACGCTCTTGACAGACATCCACGATTGTTTCAATATAATGGTTGGAATGGATCTGTATAACTTCTCCACCCAATTCTGAAGCAAGATTGAAATTGTTGATCAAATAACGTTGATTTGCCAACGGAATACGATCCATGTCTTCTTTGTCTGACTGTACATACAATACGATGAATGCTGTATTCATGTGTGTTGCCAAACGGGCTGTCTTTCGAATTACCCGGCGTGCTCGTTTTTCAGAGGAGTCGATTACGGCCATTAAATATTCGTGACACAGTTTCCCCTCGGCAACAACTTGAGTCTCAACTTTCTTTTCTACTCGCATGGCCACTTCTTTCAAAGCTAGTTCTCTTAGTTGGAGCAGGTTGTCGTGGGTGAAAAAATTTCCTAATGCAGCCGAAATCTTATCCGGACGATAAATCTTGCCTGCTTTTAAACGTTCTATCAAATCATCGGCAGTCAAATCGATATTGACTACCTCATCAGCCATGGCCAACACACTATCCGGGATACGCTCCTGAATCTCTATACCGGTGATTGTCTGGACTTGCTCGTTAATCCCTTCCAAATGCTGTATGTTGACTGCGGAAATCACACTGATCCCCGCATCCAGAATCTGCATGACATCTTGCCATCGTTTAGGATTTGTACTCCCTTCTATGTTAGTATGCGCCAATTCATCTACGATGATAATCTCCGGGTGTTGATTGAGGATCGTTTGCGTGTCCATCTCTTCGAGTTCCTTCCCTTTATAGAAAAGTTTTCTTCGGGGAATCAAGGTAAGCCCGTTGACCAAAGCCTCTGTCTCCGCCCGCCCATGTGTTTCCACATATCCGATTCGAATGTCAACTCCGGCTTCGATTAACTGATGGGCTTCCTGCAGCATACGATAAGTTTTGCCTACACCGGCACTCATGCCGATGTAGACTTTAAATTTCCCTCGATGTGATTGTTTAATCAGATCGAGAAAATGTTGTGCGCTTTGTCGAGTATCGCTATGCATCTGTTATATTACATTCTGAAAGAAATACCTCCTACGAAATTAACATCTTCCAATACAGGATTCCAAATTAGATTGGTAAATAATCCGATATTCATGTCGTTGTCTTTCCCGCATTGAGAAAAATATTTTGCACATAAAAATCCCGATTAATTCCATAGGTACCATACGCATTCCAAGGCACCATGCCGACACCTGCTTTCATGTGGATACTTTTTATTTGAAATGGATAAGCGATTTCGAAGTATGAACTGTAGGCCCGTTTACCTTGACTATTGATATCGGCCGCCCCGAAAAGAATCGTATACCAAGAGAGTGTGAATGGTATTTTTTTAGAGATGATCCAACTGGCACCGATCTCAATACGATGAGGGGAATGATTATCGAAAGTAAAATAATTTCGGCTGATCAGATCTCTGTTGCCAGCCCCTCCTTCCCAATATAAATCGGCTAATGATAGGGTGACAGGTCCCAAGGTGTAGGACAGTGTAATGTCCATCTCTTTGTAAGAAGTTGATGCGAAGTCTACCGATCTCCATGCTGTTGCTGAAAAATTACCAACGTTCATGGTCATTGTCGGTTGAAGACTGATGCCTGCTTCATACATACCACGCCAAATATAACTGCTGACTAAATCACTTCCACCACTAAAAGAGACGCCTTTATCCTGGGCAGAGACATGTCTTGCCGTAAACGCAACTAATGCGACTATGGAATAAATTATAAAATGTTTCATAATTTTAAATTCGTATGTAAGTTGTTGTACTTTGAGGTTGCTGGTTGGGTACTATAATAGTATCACATGTTCCCTCCCTGTCATAACAGAAATAAAAATCCCTATGCAGCAAGCCTTGTGACCACTTCTTTCTTCAATCTGAGAAACAATCTTAACAACTCATATCCAACGATAATATTCAAGTATAAATCAGATAAGTTACCGTTTGTTTCATTGATCTCTTTTTTGCATATAACTATTGTTCTTGGGCTTTATCAAGAGCGACGTTCAGCTTTAAAACATTTACTTTATAAGTTCCGAAAAGTCCTAACCAAGGTTTTTGGATGGTCCCTTCTACAATTTTACGTACCTGATCTTCCGACATTTTGCGAGCTTTAGCTACACGATGAATTTGTACTTCGGCTCCACGTGGAGAAATATCGGGATCCAGCCCCGAGCCACTGGCTGTAACCATTTCTGCCGGTACATCTTTCCTTTCGAGGTAGGGGTGAGCTTTTAGAAAGGCATCGATGCGAGCCTCTACATCGGCCAAATATTCCGGATTGTTGGTCCCTTTATTGCTGCCTCCCGAACCGCTCCCGTTGTAATCGACAGCAGAGGGACGGCTCCAAAAGTAAATACTGTCAGTAAATACTTGTCCGACATTGGCTGCTCCAACAATTTTCCCATTCAGTTCTACAACAGGGGCTTCTCCATCATTTGGAGAAACAATTGTTGCTGTCAGACGCAGAATCAATACATACCCGATGGTGAGTACTACGCACATCATTAAGGTAAACTTAAGCGATATCCATAAATTTTTCATGATTGTCCTTCAATTAAAAAAATACACTAATTAAAATATCTATCAGTTTGATTC
>CASFOM010000014.1 GCA_949296295.1 uncultured Alistipes sp.
TAATATCCAGATAGAAGAAGGTCAATTTGCAGAATCACAACTTTCTTTTCAGGAAATCATGACAATAAAGAAAGTTTTTTGTCAAAAGATATCAGAAATTCATCATACGCGAATTAGTTATCCGGATCGAGGATAGAGAATGGTTTGTGAGAACAAGATTGGACTACTGGAGTGGAATTTAATTTATATATGATTAAAAGAGAAGAGGTCACTTTAATTTGTTAGGTATTTTTATAGCCTTTATCGTAAGAATTAAGATATTGCATTTTAAATGTGAAAAAGCAACTTTGCAATTTTTCTCTTAATCATCTGCGCAAATATCTGAATTTCGTTATATATTTGCGTCGATAATTCCAAAAAACATAATATAAAAATGAAAAAAATTCTTGTTGTGGGTGCCGGAGGCCAGATTGGATCGGAATTAACCTCTCATCTTAGAAAGATATATGGTGATTCGAATGTGGTGGCGGCAGATATTCGTCGTAATACGAATATTTCATCTGATGGTTCTTTTGTGGAACTTGATATCTTGGAAGCCCAAAGATTGGCTTATGTTGTACACAAGTACGATATTGATACCATATTTAATTTGGTTGCTTTATTATCTGCTACGGGAGAAAAAAATCCCAGTTTGGCTTGGAGAATCAATATGGGAGCATTGATGAATACGTTAGAAGTGGCTACTCTTTATCAATGTGCTGTTTTTACGCCCAGTTCGATAGGTGCTTTTGGTCCTACTACCCCTAAGGATCAAACCCCTCAGGATACTATTATGCGTCCAACCACTATGTATGGAGTTTGTAAAGTGACAGGGGAATTGTTGGCGGATTATTATTATCAACGGTATAATATTGATACACGTAGTGTTCGATTTCCAGGGATTATCTCTAATGTGACGTTGCCCGGAGGAGGAACGACTGATTATGCTGTGGAAATTTATTATGAAGCAGTTAAAACGGGGAAATTTACTTGTCCTATTCCATCTCAAATGTATATGGATATGATGTATATGCCAGATGCATTAAATGCTTGTGTTCAATTGATGGAAGCCGATCCTTCGAAATTAGTACATCGTAATAGTTTTAATATCGCATCTATGAGTTTTACGCCAGAAATGATTGCAGTGGCTATAAAAAAACGGATGCCTGATTTTGAAATGACGTATGAAATAGATCCGGTAAAAGAAGCGATAGCTGAAAGTTGGCCCAATTCGTTGGATGACACTTGTGCTCGGGAAGAATGGGGATGGTGTCCAAAATGGAATCTGGAAACAATGACTGATGACATGTTGAAAGTAATTGGTCAGAAATATAAGGAAGGATTGATTTGATTATGATTTTACCGAAATACGTAAGGTTCGTATCGGTATTGTTATTTTTTGTCCTGTTGTCGGGATTCCCGGTAGCAGGACAAAAAATAATAGATAAATCTTCGGATCGCGATGCTCGTCGAGTATATTCTCGGATTAAAGGTTTGGATATAGGAACGAACATAGGTTATGTTGCTCCTACAGAGTCCTTTTTAAAGGGTGATAATCTTTATCAAAGGCCGGTACGAAGTTTTACTATGGGGCATATAAAATTATTTTTGCAAGCTCGTAGGGGTTCTCAAGAAGATATTGTTTATGGCTCTCCATATATTGGAGCAGGAGGTTTCTTTTCTACTTTTCGTCATAAATATGATTTAGGAAGACCTTGGGGTATATATTTATTTCAAGGAGCTCGTATTGCCCTTATTTCTCCTCGAATATCTTTTAATTATGAATGGAATTTTGGATTGAGTGGAGGATGGAAAGAATATGATCCTGTCTCTAATCCATTGAATAACGTCATAGGAACGCCACTAAATGCTTATTTGAATGCCAACTTTTTCTTTTCATGGATTGTAAATCGTAATTTTAATTTAAACGCAGGAATTTCTTTTTCCCATTTTTCCAATGGGAATACGACACTTCCTAATGCAGGTATTAATGTTGTTGGCGGGTATTTTGGAGTTAGGTCTTATTTTAACCGGGATTATGATCTTTATCGCCGGTATCCGAAAGAGAAAATGCTTCGGTCAGAGAAAAATATGTCCTATGAATTGTTGTTTTATGCTTCTTGGAAGAGTTTGAAAATAGATGCGGAGGAGTTAGGAGTTTCTCCCTATTTAGATCGAAAATTTTTTGTTGGAGGGATTAGTTTTTCACCGATGTATCGTTTGGGGCATAAGGTACGATTAGGGGGCTCGTTGGATTTAAGTTATGATGAAAGTGCCGGGACTACATTTGAGTTGGGCCCTTATGGGAAAATTTTTGTGCATTCGGGAACAACAGGTCAAAATATTTCTATTGGCATGGCAGCTAAAGTCGATTTTGTTATGCCTGTGGTTACTTTATCGGGCTCGGTTGGATATAATTTGTTAAATGCGGATAAACGAACCAAGGCAAGTTACCAGATTTTAGCATTGAAATTTCATGTAACTCGAAGTATTTTTCTTAATGTTGGATATCGTACTACATCATTTCAATACCCCAATAGTTTAATGTTGGGAGTCGGATGTCGATTGGGAAGGGGGAGATGATTCCTTATAAAGGAGATGTTTTAAGATTTCATTTCTTTTGAAAAATATCTTATACATAATTCAATACAAGCAAGTAAGTTATAAATCTTTAAATGATTTATATTCATAAACAGAACTTATTGGAGTGTATTTTTTTCTCAATCTGAATTTATATCTAAAATAGAATTTTTTTCATTGCAAATTTTCTTTATCTGTTTTTTGCCTAATTTTGCATGTTGTTTAATTATTAAATAAAAAGTGTTCTTGTAACTAAGGGGAATGCTTATAAAAAATGGAGGGGAATACGTATGATGCAACGAAGCGGAATGAGAGCCGTATGGATTTCGTTTTTAATTTTTTTTCCTTTTTGGGGGCAATCTGTAAAAGCGGCGGAAAAGGAGAAAACAGAGATTGTTGGAGTAAGAAAAATTAATCCGACCACAGTAGAATTGTCTTTTTCGGACAATCGATCAACTTTATTTGATTTTTACGGGGATAATATATTCAGGATATTTCGAGACGATACGGGCGGAATGCCACGTAATCCGGAAGCAGAGCCTGAAGCTGTGATTTTGGTGGATAACCCTCGAAAGCCGGTAGCTAAATTAGAGTTGCAAGAATCAACAGATTCTGTTGTCATCATTACTGATAAAATATGTCTTCAGTTTTGTAAAAAAAATCCATTGATGAAGGTATTGGATTTAAGTAGAGGAAAAGTAGTGATGGAGCAGGTAGCCCCTTTCCTTATGGAAAAGGATAAAGTAGAATTTGTTTTAAAGGAAAATCCTGACGAATATTTTTATGGAGGAGGAGTTCAAAATGGTCGATTCTCCCATAAAGGGAAGTCCATTGCCATTGAGAACCAAAATAGTTGGACAGATGGAGGAGTAGCTTCTCCTACTCCTTATTATTGGTCTACGAGTGGGTATGGTATTATGTGGCATACGTTTAAAAAAGGGAGATATGATTTTGGAGCAGAGGAACCAGGGAAAGTGATTTTGTCTCATGAAACAAATTATTTGGATGTCTTTTGTATGGTTGATGATGGAGCAGTACCTCTTTTGAATGATTTTTATCAACTGACAGGGAATCCTGTTTTGTTGCCTAAATTCGGGTTTTATCAAGGTCACTTAAATGCTTATAATCGGGATTATTGGAAAGAGGATGAACAGGGAATTTTGTTTGAAGATGGGAAACGTTATAAGGAGAGTCAGAAAGATAATGGAGGTATTCGGGAATCATTGAATGGAGAAAACAATAATTATCAATTTTCTGCTCGGGCAGTGATAGATCGATATAAATCACATGATATGCCGTTTGGATGGTTGTTGCCTAATGATGGTTATGGAGCGGGGTATGGACAAACGGAAACCTTGGATGGCAATATTCAGAATTTGAAATCTTTAACTGATTATGCTCATCAAAATGGTGTTGAAATAGGGTTGTGGACCCAGTCTGATTTGCATCCCAAACCGGAAGTCAGTGCTTTATTGCAACGGGATATTGTGAAAGAGGTTCGAGATGCCGGGGTACGAGTGTTGAAAACGGATGTTGCGTGGGTTGGAGCAGGATATTCTTTTGGTCTTAATGGTATTTCGGATGTGGCCCATATTATGACTTATTACGGAAATAACAGTCGTCCGTTTATTATTTCGTTGGATGGATGGGCCGGGACACAACGTTATGCGGGTGTTTGGTCAGGAGATCAGACGGGAGGTGTATGGGAATACATCCGATTCCATATACCGACCTATATAGGTTCAGGTTTATCCGGTCAACCCAATATTACCTCTGATATGGATGGGATTTTTGGAGGGAAGAAACCAATCATCAATACTCGGGATTTTCAATGGAAAACTTTTACACCTATGGAGTTGAATATGGATGGTTGGGGAGCTAATGAAAAATATCCTCATGCTTTGGGAGAACCGGCAACATCCATTAATCGTATGTATCTGAAATTGAAATCCGAGTTAATCCCTTACACTTATAGTATTGCGAAGGAAGCAGTAGATGGTCTGCCAATGATTCGTGCCATGTTTTTGGAGTATCCTAATGACTATACCTACGGAAAATCTACACAATATCAGTTTTTGTATGGACCTGCTTTTTTGGTAGCGCCTATTTATCAAGAGACGAAATCGGATGAACAGGGGAACGATATTCGTAATGGGATTTATTTGCCGGAAGGAACGTGGATTGATTATTTTAGCGGGGAACGATATTCAGGAAATTGTATCCTTAATAATTTCTCGTCTCCGTTGTGGAAATTACCTGTCTTTGTTAAGAGCGGTTCGATTATTCCGATGACCTATCCAAATAATAATGTATCGGAAATAAACAAGGAAATACGTGTTTATGAATTATATCCTGATGGATACAGTACATTTACGGAATATGATGATGATGGAGTATCAGAAGCCTATAAGCAAGGGGAAGGTGTTACTACTCGTATAGAGTCTTCAGTGGATGAAAAACAGAATGTTACAGTAACTATTTACCCTGCCGAAGGAACTTTTGATGGTTTTGTTCGAGAAAAGGCTACTGAATTCCGAATTAATGTGACAGAGGCACCTAAAAAGATATCTGCCGTTGTCGGAAAAAAGAAAATCAAACTGATGGAAGTCAATTCTAAAGATGAATTTTTGTCTCAAAATAATGTATTTTATTATGATGCAGCTCCTGAATTGAACAGGTTTGCAACGAAAGGAAGTGAATTTTCAAAACAAAAAATAGTTAAGAATCCTCAGTTACTGGTAAAATTGGCACCTGTGGATATTGCTTCGGAAAAAACAGTATTGACTATCTCTGGATTTGTATTTGAACCGGAAGATACTTATCGAGTGACAACGGGAACATTAGAAGCTCCTGTTGCACAGATAACGGATGATAATACAGAGGCCTATACATTAAAACCTACCTGGGATAGAGTAGAGCATGCTGATTTTTATGAAGTAGATTTTAATAATATGCTTTATACAACGATTCGAGATACAGAGTTGTTGTTTGAAGGTTTGGAAGCAGAAACTCCTTATTCATTTAAAATTCGGGCAGTGAATAAAGATGGATATTCAGAATGGTCTGAATTAAGTACAGTCACTAAAGCGAACCCGTTGGAGTTTGCTATTTCGGGTATCGTAGGTCGAACGACAGCAGAAAATCAGGGAGGTTCTGGAATTAATAAGTTGTTTGATTTTGATGAAGGGAATATGTGGCATACCAAATGGGGCGTTGAGTCAGTTCCATTTGATTTGGAAATGGATTTAAAGACAGTAAATCAGTTGGATAAATTCCATTATCTGCCACGTACAGGAAGAGGAAATGGAACTTTGTTGAAAGGAACTGTCTATTGTAGTATGGATCGGGAACATTGGGTAGAATCCGGTTCTTTCGCTTGGGATAACAATGATGAGGTAAAGATTTTTACGTTTGCAGAGCGTCCAACAGCCCGTTATATTAAGATTTCCGTAGAAGAAGGTGTTGGCGGATTTGGTTCTGGGCGAGAATTATATGTATTTAAAGTTCCCGGAACGGAAAGTTATTTGCCCGGTGATATTAATAATGATGGAAAGATAGACGAAAATGACTTGACCTCTTATACTAACTATACGGGATTAAAACGGGGAGATGCAGATTTTGAGGGGTATATTAGTAATGGTGATTTGAATAAAAATGATTTGATTGATGCGTATGATATTTCGGTAGTGGCTACACAATTGGATGGAGGCGTAAAAAATGAAAATGATACCGTCAAAGTGAGAGGAACTATTGAAATAAAGTCAAACAAAACAACCTATAATGAAGGAGAAATAGTGGAATTATGGGTTAAAGGAGTGAATTTGGGTTCTGTAAATGCCTTAAGTTTTGCGTTGCCTTATTCTTCTCAGGATTATGAATTTGTTGGCGTAGAACCAATAAATGTGAAGAATATGAATAACTTAACCAACGATAGACTGCATACCGATGGAACTAAAGTTTTGTATCCTACGTTTGTTAATGTAGGAGATCGAGAAACTTTGAATGGAGATATTGATTTGTTTGTATTGAAATTAAAAGCTAAGAGGAAACTGAATTTTGATTTAAAACCAGAAAAAGGATTTTTAGTGGATAAACAGTTGAATGTCCATTCGTTTTAGTCGAATATAAATTTATATATCAGGGAAAAGGAGGTGTGCTCAATTAAATTTGGCGCACCTCCTTTATATGTGTTGGA
>CASFOM010000015.1 GCA_949296295.1 uncultured Alistipes sp.
CATCATTGAAACAATATATACCTATTCTATCACCTCGATAATATCCCCAACCTAACTGATATTCATCACCAAAACAGATATAGTCTTCTCCATTCAGACTATAATAAAATTTAGAAATTCCATCAAGACCCCATATTGATTTCAGCCAAATATCAGGTCCTTCAATAACTGTTCCCTTGATTCTATCTTCGTTCTGTCTGTACTCCAAAAAACATTTGTCTCCTTCTTTTACGATACCGATGGCTCCTGAATGTGATGAGAAATGGCATAACCCGACTTTTTGTCCATCACTTAATCCCGAAATATCCAATTTCACTGTCACCTCACTGCTTTTCGTTCTGAAACACCGCTGCGTAAGAGTATTTCCTGCATACATTAAATTGTCTTCTTTTAAAGGTTTAAACGCTTTCAAGCGAAGCCATCCTTTCCTCTCCGACAAGGAATATTTATCTGTACGAGGATAATAATTCCATTGCCAATGTACATTCAATTCCTTTTTATTGAAATCATCATCCGTCGCTATCTTATATGGTCTCTTTCCTATAAACGGCATCTTTCCTGACCAAACCATACTGCCAATAGTATCCCCAACAACCTTTCCAATGATCGGCCACTCGTCTATCCAGGTGACCGGTAATAAACTGGCAATACGTCCGGACCAATCGCCTGATCCATGATGAGTAAAAAAATACCATTCTCCTGGCTTCCCCTCTACAATTCCCCCTTGATTAGGTTCCATAGCTTCCACACACGGAAGAGCCAATTGGCGCTCCTCTTCATATGGTCCTGTCAGAGACTTAGAACGTTTTGCCATAACATAACGCCCTATTCCGGATTTATGCTCACTGAATATAAGATAATACCAATTACCTATTTTTAACAATTTACTCGCTTCCCGACCATTCCCTTCATTAATCAATATTCCTGAAGACTTATCTATAGATTTGCCATCAGATGACATCTTAAATAAATAAGTCTTATAACCATCGGCAAAATGAGTTCCCACAAAATAGGCACTACCATCATCATCCCACATAACCGTACAATCATCCCATCCGCTTTCATCCAATAATTGTGTGAGCGGTTCCCAAGGACCTTCTGCCTTACGGGATGAAGTCATAAAAAATCCTTCATCAGGAGTCCCAAAGAAAACATAAAATCGACCTTTATGATATCTCAACGTTCCAGCCCAAATACCTTTCCCATATCTGTTCATCCGATCCCAGTTTAGCTCTGGACCTATTTCTCTAATATCCGATACTGCATGACCACATATCTCCCAATTAACAAGATCCTCCGAATGCAATATCGTCATCCCCGGAGAAAATTGAAATGTAGAAGTAATCGCATAATAATCATTTCCTACCTTAATACAATCCAAATCACTATAATCCGACGGTATTACCGGATTACAATAGGTTCCATCATTCTGATCTCCCCATTTCTCCCATTCACCCCATTTAGGTTCCAAAGTCTGAGATAATGCCACATTAAAACCCAATATACTTATAAGGAATAATATTACTCTTAATTTCATACCGCTATATTGATTTAATAAATATTCCATTCCCATATTCCGCTTACGCCTGAAATAATACGAAGTCTGACAAATCTTACCTTTACTCCATTTAAATTATCCTCATGCAGAGAACAATATTTTACTGATTCACTTTCTTTACAAACCATCCATTGCTTCCCATCCGTAGAAACTTCCAATTGATAGGAATGCCCTGCCGTCGGTTTAACAAAATAGATTTCACTTTTTCTTATTTTCCTTATTTTCCCCAAGTCAGCAACAATCCATGCATCTTTATCATTACTGTCTGCCATCCATCTCGATCCGTTCGATTGATCCTTTGCAAAATCTGGAATAAAATATTCCGTCCTTCTACAAAGAGTATCTTTCATCGGTTCAATAAATTCAGGAGGCATAACACTCGATGCTTCCATTTTCTCTATAATCAATGGTCGTCGCCCTTTCACTGTATTAAGAGGGCCCACTCCTTCAAGGTTAACTTTCACAGGACGTATTGTACCATCTTCATTAAATTCCATCTTATTCACATAAGTCTGCCTATTGGTACTGCGCCTGCCAAATTCAAGAAAAGTAAAATAGTAATTTCCCTTTTCATCACTAAAGACACTCCCATGCCCCGGACCAAACACTCCTGTTTCATAATCAGTCGTCGTAATGATATCTTCCTCCGGGAAAGTATATGGTCCCAAAGGAGAAACCGTACTCATTCCATAAGCATATTGATATTTTTCATCCCCTCCAAGAGTATATAAATAATAATATATCCCATTTCGTTTAAAAAATATCGGGCCTTCAGAATACCCTTCTCTACGTGTTTTTATAACCCTAATATCACTGTCAACAGTTACCATATCATCATGTAGTTTTGCAACATGATGACGCCCCCAAAAAACATATGCTTGTCCATCATCATCAATAAAAACCTCGGCATCAATTCCTTCCGGATTTGGTTCGTCTAAAAGAGTCGATGTAACAGCATAAGGTTTCGTAAATTCATCTTTCCCTTTTGCCAATCTGAACGGGCCATCAGGACTTTCTGATACTGCCGGATACATATATCCATTAATGGTAGGATAAATATAATATTGATTATTAGCATACACTACTTTACTTGGAGCCCAATATTTCTGGTTTAAGGCAGAAGGGAAATAAGTACCATCAAATTTCCAATGAACAAAATCTTTTGATTTCCAGACAACCGGTGGTCCTGATGTTTCAAGACCTTTACCATATCCATCCGTAGTAGCGTAACAATAATAAATTCCATCTATAAGTTGAATACTCGCATCTGCAATCATATCCGGAATCAGTGCATTACCAAATGGATTACTTATCTTTTGAGCTGATGTAGTAACAACGGTTAATATTATAAATATTATACAAACAACTATATTCTTTTTCACATACATTTTTACCATAAAGTATATCTTATCATTTGAAACTACTTGTACCAAGTAATAACATTTCTCAAACAGATAACTTTATAAAAATAATTTCATAAAGTTATCTTCTTTCTGCCAAATTCACTTGGTCTGTTTACACCGATAAGAAGCCCGGTAATTCCCTTTGGCTATTTTTTGCAACTTCGATTTTATCAAAGTTTTACGAAGAGGTTTCAATCTATCCACAAAGAGGATACCGTCTAAATGGTCATATTCATGTTGAATAATCCGCGCTGCTACCCCATCAAATACTTCATCGTGTTCCACAAAATTCTCATCTTGGTAACGAATTCGTATTTTCTCCGGACGCATTACATCTTCTCTGATTCCCGGAACACTCAAACAACCTTCATTAAAAGCCCACTCATCTCCAAAACGTTCATAAATACGGGCATTAACAAAAACTTTTTTAAAATCCTTTAACTCCGGATTCTCATCGGCAAAAGGAGAACCATCTATAACAAAAAGCCGAATGGATTTACCTATTTGTGGTGCCGCCAATCCTACTCCATCGCTATCATACATAGTTTCAAACATATCCTGTACTAACTGTTGAAACCCCTCGTAATCAGGTGCAATATCCTTGCTCTCTTGTCGTAAAACACCTGAACCATAAATATAAATCGGATATATCATCATTTTTTGTTTTTGGTTTTATTTTCGACTTTCCATATAAGATTGCAAAATAATGGCAGCGCTGACCATATCTACCAATCCTTTATTATTCCGTCGTTCACTTTTTTTAACCCCTCCTGCTATAATCGATTGATGAGCCATTTTAGACGTAAATCGCTCATCAAAATAGACAATTTCCATGGAAGGTAGCTCTTTCTTTAATCGATTAACAAAAGCGGTTATATATCGAAATGTCTCGGAATATTCTCCATTCATTTGTCGAGGTAATCCCACAACAATCGTTTCCACTTCATTTTCTGTTACATATTGCTTGATATAAAACAATACGTCTTTCGTATCCACAGTAGTCAATCCGTTGGCAATAATCTGTAAAGGGTCCGTTACAGCTATTCCTGTCCTTTTTTTCCCATAGTCTATTGCCAATATACGCGCCATATTTTTTATTTTTCAACCTCTGCAAAGGTAATAAGAATTCAGAGGGAATAAAATAGCCATACCCATCAAACTTTCGGAACAGGCTGCTATTTAATAGACAAAAATCACATGCTCACAGATGATATAATATGCTTGTATATAAAATCCTTTTTAATATAATTCTTTTTAATTCCCAAATAAACTTTTCTCTATTCCCCTTTCTCATATAATAATATAACCGGATAAAAAAAACGTTTTAATAAAGAAGTTTCCGAAATAACAATATCCCCTATTCCTTCATGCCTGACATCCTCTGGAAGAACAATCCCATAAGAAGTTATCAAACTATCTGAAAAACGGATTTGCACCTTATATCCTCCCCGTTCCAAGTCTGGTGACATTTCTGAAATCGTCCCTTTTAAAATACCGTATTCTGAAATTGGATAACCTTTTAATTTTACTCGAACTTGTTGGCCTTCTTTTATTTTTCCATACCCTTTTCCTGATACATTCATAATTCCTGTGGGTGGAACATCTTCCCGAATTGATTCTGATATAGAAATAGGAGCTGTTATGGTTTCAGGGTATTTTATCAAACAAGATATAATCAATAATATCAATAACAAAAAAAGCAATAACCATGTTCCCCAGCGAACAATCCATACAGGAATACGCCCCATTATTTCATGGATTTCTTTACTATAAGATAACCTGTCCGGCATACTATTCTCTTTAAAAATCAAACAAGAGGATTTTTAACAAAATCCCCTTGTAAAAATAACATAAACCAATCTAACATTTACAATGACGAGCAGCATTCAAATTCGACTCATAGGTATTACAAGAACATCCTTTTGTTGAGTTATAATCAGTACAACTATAAGTTTCTTCCGATTTATCTTCATCTGTTTCCACATTAATTCCTTTGGATTTCCGACATCGACACTTTCTGGCTGCGTTATAATCAATAGCCTCTAATTTTTCCGGATCATTTTCTATTAATCCACCTTTAAGTTCCGCCAACATTTCTTTTGACAGATACAATTTTTTTAATTTCATTTCTCCCATAATACATCAAAATTTATTAGTTATTCAAAATTAATCCAATCTGATATATTTATCCTATTATTCGCTTATTCGTTCCTGCAAAACATAAACATATAAGTATTATATATTTTCGTTTTTTGAACTAATGATTATTCATTTAATTCTGAAATTTTAATTTTAACAATATCGGGTTATCACTCTCTTCTATTCTCATATTTCTTATAATATCAGGACAATTATCTTCTGATTGTAAGTCCAACAAAGATACTGCATTTGCCAATACATATATATTCCCTTTTTGTATAGAAAACTGTGTTAATAATATCTCACTAAATAAATTCATATCAGCAAAATCATAATAAGATGAAACACCTGTATTCTTATTAATATGAATTACCCCATCATAATTATGTTTTCTATGCATGACAAACAATACCAAATCATCCTGTGTTTCAAAAACATCATAAATTCTTAAACTTGTTTGTATTTTTGCTGAACTAAGATCCTCATTATCTGTTTCAAAAATACATTCAGGAGACAACCCGTCCATAGTAACTCGAAATACTGTATCATTTCCAAATCCATAAAAATTAATATGATTATTAAAATGCCAAAAAGTTCCACAACCTAAAGCACTACCAGTTGTTGGTGTTGATACCCATTCTCCTTCAGGATATTTTTTTACAAGATTAAAATCCTTATCAAAAATCATCAGTCGTTTCGGTTGTTTCTCCTCATAACTGTAACATAAAAATCCTCCATCAAAAAAAGCTGTACGGTCCGTTATAAAATTATTGGCCATACGGCCTTCAGAAAACGGAACCTCCGCTTCTCTTATAAAATCCCCTTGTTTCGTGTAACCATTCATTTTTCTATTCATCGATTCTGTAAACAAACGGCCATCGGAATAGACCGCATTGAATCCAAAACCAGAAGCATATTCGTTCGGCCCTTTCCCTGGTACACCAATAAAATTCAAATACTTTCCTTTACTATCAAAACGGAAAAAACCATTAGAAGCATTAACGATAATATCTCCATCCGAATCCACCCAGTATTTATTAATATTTCCAAGCAACGTATCATTTGATAATTTCACATAATCCAAGATCTCAACTAAAGGTGTAAAATCCGACTGCGGAGATTGAGAAAAAACAGCTTTGCTCAACTCATACGTCTTTAATTCTCCTTTTTTTTCAGTAGTACAAGAATATGTGTAAAGTACAAGTATTAAAAAGAATAGGATCCTTTTCGTCTTTTTCATAATAAACATAAATAATATTAATAACCAAATTTATTTTCAAATAGATTTAGATTAACTAATTCTACTCATGTTTTTTTAGTCTCAATTTTAACAATACCGGATTATCATTTTCTTCAAAATCAATATTCCTGATAATCTCAGGACAGGTTTCCTCTTCTTGAGCTTCCATACAGGTTATAGCATCAGGCATTGCATAAAAAACATCATTATACACTCGATCTCTTGACAATAACATTTTATCTATAGGATTTGAATTATTTAAATCATAACATTCTGAATCTCCTGTCTCTTTATTAAAGACAATAAGTGCATCATAATCTGGTTCATATCGCGACGTAAATACCAATATATAATATTCCGTTTCAAAAATACCTTCTACCATTAATTCAACATCTGAATTCTCCGGATTAATATGGACCGGCTCCTTCTTCAGAACATAATTCGGAATTAGATTCTCCATAGTAACCTGATATACAGTATCATTTCCATGTTCATAAAAATTAATAATATTATTAAATTGGGAAAAAGATGCCGCTCCTATCCAGCTACCGGTTGTTGGTGTTGATATCCATTCTCCTTCAGGATACTTTTTTACAAGATTAAAATCCTTATCAAAAATCATCAGTCGTTTCGGTTGCTTCTCCTCATAACTGTAACATAAAAATCC
>CASFOM010000016.1 GCA_949296295.1 uncultured Alistipes sp.
AAGGAGGAGGAGAAGGGAGGGGAAATTAATGGATACTTGTTAAGGGAAGGAATTTTACTGTATTGCTCTGCCTATTGCTGTTTTATCCCTGTTTTATCCCTGTTGTTCTTCTTATCCTGCCCCTGTTATCTCTGTTATCCCTTGTTACCCTTGTTTTCCCTGTTATTTCGATTCCTTTTCTGCCTTTGCTTCTATCTCTATCTCTATTTCTATCTCCACTTTCCCCCTTTTACCTTCCGTTTTCTTTATTCTGTTTTATTGTTTGATGATTATCGGGGTTTGTTGGAAACGGACTGTAAAATGCCTTGGAAAGAGAAATACTATTCGAAAAAGAAAGATTATCCTTATTATCGAGTAAAAAAGCAAGTGAAAATACTCAAATTAAATTTAACAGTTATTTTACTATGTATTGGAAAGGATAATCTAGAGGTTGATAATAATTGAGGTATAAGTTTAGTTGTTGGAAACGACTAAAAAACGAATTCAAAAATAATTTTTAGTTTGTAATAGTAACGCGTTGCCATTTACAATAAAGTTAATCGTTAGATGTGATAACTTTTCTTTAATCCTATTTTATAATAATATATATAATTTGAGTATCGTGGAAAATAGAAGTTTTGTCTTTTATCACTATCTTTGACGTTAACAAAAAATTAATAAGGGGAAGAAACAATAACATTAATCAATGAATAAAATAGTTTTTTTAGGGGTATTGTGTGTAATAACAATATCGTCCTTGAAGGCTGCTTCACTTGTCTGTGGACGTATATACTTAAAAAATGGGGCTGTAATTGAATGTACGGAAAAAGATCGAATAAAATTGCCAAAAGGTTCTGGTGATCTAAAATTGTTCAGGAAAGCCTTTTATAAGGATAAAGTTAAAGAGATTTATTCTTATGAAGAGATTGATTCTATTATCTGTTGGCATGCTTATTCTCCTGAATATTTACGAAAATTTGTTCCTTCGCCTAAGAGTGGGTGGTTATGGGTTTACTTAGAAACTCCTCAGATTGGTGCATATGTCTATTCGAAAAAAGGCTATGGAATTGATGATAATGGTGGAATTGAAGTATGGGTAAAACAGAGAACTTTTAGTCGGTCTCGTACAGCTTATTATCTCCGTAAAACAGATGATAGCGAGTTTCATGATGTTGGTTCGGCAAGTCGGAATGTGAAAAACAGCTTTCGTGAATGTATTGCTGAATATATTTCTGATGATCCAGAATTGGCCAAACTCATTCGTCAATCAAATGTCAATCGTAGTAAAACTATTTTAATGTTACAAGATTATAATCCCCAAAAATATTGATTTAAACTATTAACTCAGAGTAATTATGAAACATTTTTTCCTTTATGTTCTGTCCTTGATGACAATTTTGGGCACGATTACCCGGGCAGAAGCTAAAGATCCGGAAGATGCAGAATCTCAGCATGTGATTGTAACCCTTAAATCGGGAGAGAAAGTGGATGGATATATCCGTCGGGGATGGCATGCAGAAAGTTCGTTATTTAAAAAAGAAAACTTTTCTTTTAAAATCACAAAAACGCCTGAAGATAAGGACCCAATTGAATATACGGCTGAAGATGTAGAGAGTATTGAATATGTTGAAGTAACTGAAAATAATCCTGATGGTATTCGTTGGGAATCACGCCCACTTGCAGTACCTAATTTTTCAAGTCGTTATAATACTCAACAGCGGCTACTTTGTGTGGATAAGGTCGGAAAAAATGCTACGGTTTATTGGTGGAAAGTTTGGACTGCTACTGGTACAAATTTTTCAAACCGACAGTTGGTAACCTATTTTGGTGTCCGTTTTCACAATGATCCGGAAGGAATTGTCTATACTTATCCCTTGGTGAACTCTATGTTAATGGATAAAAAATATCCCGGTTTGAAGGATTTTTGTAAGAATTGGTTTAAAGGTCCGGAAGGGAAAGTACATAAAAACGAGGCAAAAGAGAATGATGCCTGGATCCTTGATATGTATGATGCCTATTTAGCTCAACAGGGGAACAAATAAGTAAATAAAATAGGGAAATTCCGCGTATCGATATCCGATACGCGGAATTTTGTGTATAAAGGTGTTAAAAGAACTTTGTATGTATCTTTTCTAATAAGAGAGCTTATGAAAAGTGATTCTAATTTAGAAGTCTCTGTTAAATCTAAAGGGGTGGAAAAGCATATCGACAGCTGTTCTATTTTCAAAGCAAATTCAACCTGCTGTTAGGTTCTTATCAACGAATTATTTTGTAAATAGCTTCACCCCATAACTCTCCTAATACTTTTGCTCCCTGTACATTAGGATGTAGGTAAAATACTCCCTGCTGACCATTTTCTTCCCACATATCCGTTTGGTAATGTGTTCGAAAATATTTAAAACCAGAAGTGTCTCCAACGAATACTTTTCGAGATTTTTTCCTGTATTCTTTAATTAAATGGTCGATTTCTGGAATATAGGAACAAAGTCGATCCAATCCTTCCTGTAAATATTTTGCTCCATTATAGGTAGTGGGACTGTACCATATAGGATGATGTACTACAACCCATGCTTGAGGATAACGAGATAATAGAGAATCAATAATGCTTTTTAGGTTTTCTCGATATTGTTCTGGTGTTACAGGAGAACCATTAGGACCTTCTGTGGCGCTATCATTGGTGCCTAATTTGATAGAAAATACCAATAAGGATGTCTTATCTTTCGCAAATTGATCTGCTGCTTTAATGGTTTGAGAAAATAAAGTTCCTGTTTGCGGAAGATGATCTACTGTGGTAGAACCACTGACCCCGTTATTATAAAAATTGACAGAAGAAATATCTTTTTTGTTCTCTAAAATACGAACAGCCTGAGCAGGTGGAGCTTTCTGGGGGTCATTGATGATAACACCTTGTGTAATACTGTTCCCGATAAATACGATATTTACTGTTTTATCTTTGGAAAATACAGGATTGCTTATCCATATGGTAAGTAAAATCCACAAAAAAATCTTTATATGGTTCATGATGGTCTATTTCATTATACTCTTTTTATCATTTCTGTCAGTAAACATCTGACTTTGTTTTCTGCCTTTTTCCCTTCCCGCATCACTTCTTCGTGAGATGGCGGAACAGAATTTTTTTGTGCTGCTTGATTAGTGATAACAGATAAAGCAAATACTTCCATTCCTGCATGTCTCGCTGCAATAACTTCTGGTGCGGTAGACATTCCTACGGCATCTCCTCCTATTTGCCGATAAAAGGCAACTTCTGCCGGTGTTTCGTATGAGGGACCGGTTACTGCTACATAGCAACCTTCATGGATATTTAATTGATATTCTTGAGAGATATCTTTTGCTAATTGAAGCAACTTGGAAGAATAGGCATTTCCCATTTCAGGAAAACGGGGACCAAAAGCATCAATATTGGGACCAATAAGAGGGTTGGGAATAAAACAAATATGATCCGTAATGGCCATGATATCTCCTGTGGCAAACGTTTCGTTTAATCCTCCTGCTGCATTGGATAACAAAAGTGTTTTTACGCCTAATAATTTCATTATTCTTATTGGTAAAACAATTTCATCAGGCGTATAACCTTCGTAATAATGAAATCTTCCTTGCATTGCAACTATATGTTTCCCGAACAATTCTCCGAAAATTAAACGACCGGAATGACCTGCTACTGTAGATACTGGGAAATGATCAATCGTAGAATAGGGAATGGTGTGAATAATTTGAAGTGAATCGGCAAAGGATCCCAAGCCTGACCCCAAAACAATTCCTATTTCGGGGGTAAATGCTCCTATTTTATTCCGGATTGAGTACAGCGTGTCGTTGATTCTGCGTAACATAAAGCGTTAATTTATTGAAAAAAGTAGTTTCATTATTGTTTACGAAATCATTGATAAAATCAATCTCTATGGGAATCCTATATAATCTTCGCTTAATATGTTCCGGAATTTTACGGCTATTTGATAATTTTACTGCATCTTTATCGGTTACTAAAATGACCGCATCTTTCCCTCCATGACTTATGGCCTCTTCCATGACTTTTAAATCACGAGTTTTATAAGAGTGGTGATCTGAAAAAATTAATGTATCTACGATATGATAATGCCTCGATACTGAACGTATTAAATAATCCGGATTGGCTATTGCTGCCATGACAATAACATCCTGTCCCGGACGTAAGGGTGGACAATTATATTCGTTCCCATATAGAGGAATAGGGGCATAAGAACGTATTTTTGTGAAAAATAGAGATTGGTAGGGATAGAGATTCAAATGTTTTGATATGACCCGCATATCAATAGGTTTTATATCGGAAGGACATTTGGTTACAATGACAATATCTGCCTTATCCATACGGGAGGGAAGATCTCGTAAACGTCCCCACGGTAGTAAATGATCTTCATAAACAGGATGTTCGTAATCCATAAGAACAATATTCAACCACGTTTGAATATACCGGTGTTGAAATCCATCATCTAATAAAATTAGGTTAATATTTGGAAACAATTCCCGTAAACGATGAACTCCATCTACTCTTTTTTCACATACAGCTACCGGAATATCAGGAAATTTTAATTTGATTTGTTTGGGTTCGTCTCCTACCATCTTACTGTGGGAATGCGGCTCGACAACTAGGAAACCTTTACTCTTTCGTTTGTATCCACGAGAAAGTACCGCGATTTGATAAGATTGCGATAACAAACTAATTAAATATTCTATATGTGGCGTTTTCCCTGTCCCTCCTACTGTGATATTTCCTACACAAACAATAGGGATGTCAAATTCCGTACTTTTCAGTACGCCGGTATCAAACATCTTATGTCGTAGAAATATAATAAATCCGTATATCCAAGATAACGGAGCTGTCAGTATTTTCAACATAACATAGTCGCGTATCGTTGATTCTTTGACTCCTTTTCCTTCAAAAAAATCTTCTTTATCAAGATGTTTCAAAAGATGAGTACTTATTCTTTGCCTTATTTTTAACCAATAATGATTATTCTTATTTAATACCATGATAATATCTGTCTTTCCAAACTCATGGAAATTTCATAATGAATATAAATAAGGAAGGTTAGAGATTATATCTGTAACATATCTTATTATTGGTCTTATTTCCCAAAGATAAGCAATTTTTTATACCTAAGAAAATAGATGATTTATTTTTGATGTAATTTGAATAATATTTTACCTTTGCATTATAAATTTTTAACTATGCACGAAAATATCTCCTCTTCAAATACAGAGCAGGAAATTGATTTGCTTGAATTGATTAAAA